>JAITKG010000049.1 GCA_031278495.1 Prevotellaceae bacterium
ATGTCAAAGAAACATAATTAACGCCGCAAATATAAAACAATATTTTTTATTTACAAATTTTATTTTATATTTTTTTGCGGCGTTAGCCAATTAGTCACATTAGCTGCTCGCCGCGATAGCCCAATTCGTAATTCTTAATTCGTAATTTTTAATTCCCAAAGCCCCTTCGGGGCTTGCCGCGATAGCTAATTCCTGCTGTTTTGACGAAAAAATGCCTTTTGGGGACAAAAAACATGCAACTTTGGCGAAAATGCACACGATTATGTGTTCGTTTTTTTTGATAAAATGGGTAGAAAAGTCATTTTTTCTATAAAAAAAGAACAATTTGAAAGCTTTTTTTTGTTTTTATAAATAAATAGACGCTAAAATTTTAATAAGCCGATACTGTTAAAAAAAGTTAAAAAAGCAACAAATTAAAATTTTAATTTGTACGGAAACATTGTTTTTTTGTTTATTTTTTCATAGTTTTGTGCCAATTTTAGTATATTTTTTTGTAAATATAGAACAAAAAGTAGAAAAATGAAAAATTTTCTAAAGTTGATTTTTGGGTTACGATTTATCCGAAAAGCAGGAATTAGAAAAAAAATTAAAAATGATGCACGAACAGTCTATAAAATAATGAAATAATCACCCATACAAAAAAGCTATAAAAAATTATTAACCTAAATTTTTGGAGTATGAAAAAAAATCAGTTATTTAAATTATTGCTTTTATCCTTTGCAATAATGTGGTGTATTCCCTCTTTTGCACAAATCAAAAGGGGAGGGACGCCACCGAGTTTTGCAGCAGCCAACAGGGTGAAACGAACTGTACAAGAAATCAAATTGTTGCAGGCGCCCAACCTTGTTTCCCTGAAAGCAGAAGATGAAAACAGGGCGAAGACAGGCTTGATGCCGAGGATTGCCAAAATCCTTCCGGCAAGTTACACGGTGGAAAACGCCGGGGAATGGACGACCCTGCCTACAGGGGAAAAGATTTGGCAATTGCGCCTGCAATCTCCCGGAGCGATAGCGTTGTCGCTATACTACGACCGGTTTTATTTGCCGGAAGGTTCGAAGTTGTTTATTTACAGCGCTAATAAAAAGCATGTAGTAGGCGCATTTACGGCAGCCGACAATCCGCAGTTCGGACCTGAATTTTCTACAGAAATGATTGCCGGCGACGAGCTGGTGCTCGAATACGTGGCGCCGGCAACTGCTACCGGTATGCAGGTTGCCCCGTCGTCGCAGTTGTTCTTAAAATCCGGCGCGGCTAAAGCCATGTCGAATGGCGGTACGCAGCCGGTGATTTCTATTTCCGGCATAGGCTATGTGTATAATAGCGCGATTATCAGCGTGTCGCCGGCATTCTACAAGCCGACAGGTCCCGGCAATGAAGGTCGTTCGGCTGCATGTATGGTGAATATCAATTGCCCCGAAGGCGGCGCATGGCAAGACCAAAAGAAAGGCGTTGCCGCTACTATTCAACGTATTGCCGGCGCTGAATGGTTATGTTCCGGCACAATTCTTAATAATACGGCGAAAGACCGGACGCCTTATTTTTTAATGGCTTATCATTGTAGCGAAGCTAATGGTAAGGTGGCTACCGCAGCTGATTTAAATCAATGGCGGTTCTATTTTCATTTTGAACGTACCGATTGCGATAATTCCTCGCCGGTGGCCGCCTACCTGACGGCTACCGGTGCGCAGCGTTTGGTTGCTACGCATATAAACGGCGGCTCCGACGGCTTGTTACTCCGCCTGAATACGAATATTCCCGATGATTGGGACGTTTACTTCAACGGGTGGAACCGCTCCAATACGCCGATGAATAGCGGAGTAGGTATCCATCATCCGCGGGGCGACGTGAAGAAAATATCGTTTATTACCGCCCCGTCCACAGATGATACGTGGGCTAGCGTCGAGGGTATCGGCGCTCCCGACGCCCACTGGAACATTAAATGGGGAACGGTGAACGGTAAAAAGGGAATTACCGAAGGCGGTTCGTCCGGTTCGCCTTTATTTGATGAAAACGGACTGGTCGTCGGCTCGCTTTCCGGAGGTAACGGAAACGCGTCAGATGTTTGTGTGACAAGCACCTATAGCTTATATGGGAAATTATGGTGGCATTGGGACCAGTCGCCCGACCCCAACCAGCACATGGCGAAATACCTCGACCCCATTGGATCGGGCGTAACTACGCTGGAAGGGATGTATTCGCCTCAGGAAACAGCGGCGAATTTTGTAGCCGGCGATACAAGTATTTATGTGACGCAATCCATAGAATATAAAGATATTTCGACGCTGGCGGCTACATGGAAATGGACGTTTGAAGGCGGTACGCCAGCTAGCCATATAGGACGCACGCCTCCTGTCATACAATATAATACGGTGGGCGTCTTTACAACGACTTTGATCATCAATGAAGGTACGACAAGTGAAAAAACCGCTACCAAAACGATTACGGTATCTGTTAAAGATAAATTAGTGGAAGAAATTACGGGTACGGGAGCAACGACCAATTACTATGCGCCGTTGGGGACGCTGGCCGGTGATTACCGCTACCACCGCACGGCGATGCTCTACCATAAGGAAGAATTGGATTGGATGGACGGTTCCGGTGCGATTACTTCGCTGACATGGCAGAAAAAAGCCGACGATTCCCACGCGAGAAATATAAAAATATGGATGAAACATTATCCGGCTACAGCGGCGGATTTAAGCGTTGCCAACTCCGTAGCAGCTATTTCGGGACTGTTTGCCGATGCTAAATTGGTAGTGGATACCGCCGGATTTAAAAATACTACAGGCTACTACGAATTTTCCTTTAATCAGGGCGACAAACAATTTTCCTACGACCCCAACCATTCGTTGCTCATTTTGGTGGAAACAGACTACGGCGACGATACCCCCACCGTGACAAGTGTTACACCCGCACGGACAATGCCCAATCATACGAAAGCCTATGTGGAAAAAAAGAATGGCACGACAACTGAAGCATCGGTATCTTCCCGTCCGGTGGTGCGGATGACTTATAAGATTACGCCGGTAACGCCGGTAGCCGATTTTACCATTTCAAACGCCGCCGGAATATTTATGGAAAAATTTGACGCCAATCAATTTCCTGCCGGTTGGACGGTGGAAAAACCCGGCGCCAGTAACAACAAATGGATACTTGATAAGTTTTTTGCTCCTCATGACTTTACGGTCATAGACCCCAGTAATGTATATTCCGCTGCTATTTCTTGGGACACTGACAACGTGGTGGATTCCTGGTTGATATCGCCTGTGATTTCCATACCTGCTACGGCTGTGCCGAAAATAAGTTTTTATGCCCTCTGGGGCGGCAGCGACGCGCCGGCGGGAATGTTGAAATTCTATATTTCGGAAGGCAACGGCAAGAACTGGGTAGAGAAATGGGCGAATATATACGAGGATTTAGGGGCGTGGCGGCAAGTCATTTTGGATATCCGGGAATATGCCGGAAAAAATATACAACTGGCATGGCAATATTTCGGTAAAAACTTAGACGCCGCCGGTATCGACAATGTCTTTATCTCCGGTCAACAAGATACTGAAATAACCATTTACGAAGGCGAAGCCGTGTCGTTTACCGACCGGTCTGCAGGACCACCGATTTTCTGGCAATGGACCTTACCGGGCGCCACGCCCGCTACCGCTGCGGCAACCAACCTTACGGCTACTTATACTGCCGCCGGTACTTACAATGTGTCGCTAACCGTAGCCAACAATTTGGGAACGCATACAAAAACATCGCCGGCGGCGGTAATAGTGAAAAAGTTCCCGCTGGAAGTAAAATGGAAGTCCGGCTCCAATGGCTATACGACGTATCCACATAGCGGACAGCTCTTACCGGTAAATGGCGGGGCGGTACAGTTTACGGATGCCTCCCCCGTCAAACCGGATACATGGACATGGACGTTTTCCGGCGGTACTCCTGCAACTGCTGCGGGAACAACAGCGGAAGCCATTTATCCGTCGGGTAAAGGCGCCTATGGCGTGAAACTGAAAATTGCCAATGATGTGGAAGAAAAAGAACAGGAAATACCGGATTATGTAAAAGTAGGTGGTACTTCCGACATTTGGAATGTGGCGGGTGGAGAAACCCCAGTAGCCCCGCAAAAGGCTTATGACTACTTTATTACAGGCGCCGACTACTTTTTTTCAAAAGTATCCGAACGATTCACCGCATCGGCTCCCGGAGTAGTTTCCAAAGTGCGGGTATATACTGCCGGTGTAACGCAAAATCCTTCCGACAGTATGATAGTTGCGATTTATTCAGACGACAAAGGGCTGCCGGGTACGCTCCTTTCACCGGAGATGCTGGTGCTGGGCGGTTCTATTATCAACGACGGTTATAATATCATTACTTTCCCCACGCCGGTGGGCGTTCCGGAAGCATTCCATGTAGTAGTCGGTTCTACCAATCGTCTTTCTACTTCTTTTGGAATACCGTCTGTTAAAAACAGGGAAGAAAATCAATATAACACGGTGAAAGTGTTTAGCGATGCATGGTACGATTTAGCGGAATATATGCAAGCTTTTTTTAACGTAAAAGTGTATGTTTCCATGAACATTGTGCCTGAATTTACCTTTACCGCGTTTGAGTTAACAACGAAAGACACCATCAAAAAGAAAAATATAGACTTGAAGGAAGAAACTGTTACTTTCAAAACCGATGCGTCTGCATGGACAGCCGCCGCCGACTCGTGGATTACGTTGAACGAAACAAGCGGTACGGCAACCAATGTGACGCTGAAGTTTACCGTAGCGGAAAATAAAGCGCCGGAAGTCCGGGAAGGCGTTATTACTATAACTGCCGGCGGCGCGCGGACGCTTGTTACCGTGCAACAGGGCGGCGGCGTTCCCCGTAACTTGAAAGCCGCCTATAATGACGAAAATAAATCGGTGAAACTGGCATGGAAAGATGCGGTAGAGCCTTTCTTTGGTATTTTCGACGACATGGAAGCCCATACGACGCCAGCCATAAACTCTCCGGGTACGGTCGGGTGGACGTATATTGACGGTGACGGGGAAAATGTGTGGCCCAACTTTTCCGGGATAAATCCAGCTATAACAGGAAAAATGGCATTGATAGCGCTGGAGTTTGATCCTGCTGTCGGTTGGACTCATTCCGGTACTAAAGTATTAGCTATTCCTGTATTGGATAACGGGACGAAATCGAATGATGATTGGCTTATCAGCCCGGCTTTGGATTTTGCCGCGAGTTATTCTGTTCCTTCTTTTACTTTCTCTTTCTGGGCAATGTCAGGGGATAATTACCGTTTGGAACGTATGAGAGTGGCTTATTCTACTACGGGTAACGCGAAAGGCGATTTTGTTCGTGTGTGTACCGCCGAACCATACATAGAGGTTCCGGATACATGGACAAAATATAGCTATACCATTCCGGCGGAAGCCAAATATGTTGCCATCAATGGCGTTTCTAATAACTCATTTATTCTCTTTATAGATGATATCGCCATTG
>JAITKG010000060.1 GCA_031278495.1 Prevotellaceae bacterium
TCAATCGTCAATTCCCTGTTCCCCCTTCGGGGGTTAGGGGGCTTTTTCCCTTTTTTTGCAGCTTTTGGGATTGTTTTATACTTACCCACAAACACAAACTTTTTTTATAAAACAATCCCTTGCTGCAAATTTTTATTCACTGCCAATGATTGCAGAATGTTCTGTTGAACGCAGTCTGCAATTCGTTACTCCAACTTTTACCGTGATTTTTTCCAGTATTCCATTAAAAAAACCAAAAGCGAACAAGCGTGCTACACTTACTAAAATTTGAGGTTATAGGAGACCCACCCAGTAAATAAGTACAGCAACACTCATCCGCTCTTGATGAGGTCGCTTAGACTTACTATTCATACTGGGTTGAAATTTCCTATATTTCAAATTTTATAGCAGAATAAAAGCTAAAGCGATATATTTTAATATATCAATTCCAACATGTCAAAGAAACATAATTAACGCCGCAAATATAAAACAATATTTTTTATTTGCAAATATTTCTTAAAAAATTCTTTATAACATTTTCAATATGGATTGAAAGATAGCCAATCCGTCGGTGTTTCCCAACTCCGCATCGGCGGCGCGTTCGGGGTGCGGCATCATGCCGTACACATTCTTTGTTTTATTGCAAATTCCGGCAATATTATTCACCGAGCCGTTGGGGTTCGCCTGTTCCGAAACAATGCCGTTTTCATCGCAATACCGGAACAGCACCTGATCGTTCTGCTGCAATTCCGCCAATGTTTCCGTACCGGCGTAGTAGCGTCCTTCGGCATGCGCAATGGGAATTTTCAACGGTCGTGCAGCGTCCAAAAATGCCGTAGCATGCGCCGTTTTGCTGCCGGGCAACAAGTAAACGTTTTTGCAAATGAATTTTTGGCTTACGTTGGGCAGCAACGCGCCCGGCAATAATCCGCTTTCGCACAGGATTTGAAATCCATTGCACACGCCCATGACAAAACCGCCCTTGCCGGCAAATTCCATTACTTCGCGCATAATGGGCGAAAACTTCGCCAACGCGCCGCAGCGCAAATAGTCGCCATATGAAAAGCCGCCCGGTAACAGGATACCGTCCACTTTTTTCAAGTCGTGGCTTTTGTGCCATAATTCCACTACTTCCTGCTGCAATTTATCGCGGAAAGTATAAATCATGTCGTGGTCGCAATTAGAGCCGGGAAAAATTACTACGCCAAATTTCATTGTTGTTGATTTGTTTATTTGCGCGCCTGCCGCTCATTTTGACGCGCTGTGTTTTTTTACAAAATTACAAAAATTCCGCTACATGTAAATAAATAACCGTTGCCCATAACAACAGCCAACAGAAAATTTTCATTTTCTTCCTGCCCGGTTGCGCCAAATAATTAGCCGCAATTACTGTTACCGGCATTGCGAGCAACGGCATTGCCTGGTAACTGCAGGACGGGTAAAAAATAATGCCGGCTATTATCAACAGCAACATCCACCTGAAAATAGCGCGGATGTGCAAAATTTTTATTTTATTGGCAGATGATTTGGTTAACGTATGCGTCAATGATAAAAACAGCAGAAACGCTGTGCCGGCAAAAAATACAAACAACGGTATATTACCGAAAGGCGCATCCGGCAAGCCTTGCGGCAGCAGCGTTAAAAATGCCTCCCTTGCTATGGCGATATCCCTCGCGTCCATCCAGTAGTAAAAAAGTAAATACGCATACGGCGTGAGTGCGCCGAAGAAAGAGATGACCCAATCGCGCCAGGCGAATGTACGCAAAATGATTATTGCAACGGGCAATAACAGCAACAACAATAATGCCGGCGGAAAACACAATGACGCCAACGAAAAGCAAAATGATGCAATGAATAATTCCGCCAGTCCGGACAGGCGTTGGTGAGAAGCGAATAAAAAATGCAGCCCTAAAAAATTTAACAATACCACTGCCTGTATTCCGGAAAACCATTGCGTAGCAGGGATAGCGGAAGAAAACAAAACATAGAGCAACGGTAATAAAAATTCATTCGCCGGATGAAATAAATGACGATTGTTGAGAACAAGCAGCGAAGCGGCGGAAATAAATGTTAAAATAAATGCAATATACGTCCAAATTTTCGTACCGGGCGGCAACAATCCCATCCACAACGAATGTGCTTGCATTTGTTGGTACGTTTCGCCGGAAGGAATTTCTGCAAGTGAAAATAACGACGGTATCCACAGCACGAACAACAGCAAAAAACAAACGCTTAATGCAAAAAAAGTGTTTCGTTTCAAGGAACCTGCCAGCATAAAATTTACAATTTAACGTTTACAAAATCGTTGCGTCATTCCCTCCATTCAAACAGTCTAACCCGATATCCTGCCGGAAATAAATATCTTGGAAATGAATGGCGGCAACAGCGGCATACGATTTTTCACGCGCCGCCGGTAAAGTGTCCGCCAGCGACGTAACTGCCAGTACGCGCCCGCCGGCGGTGACCAATGTATCCTGTTGCCGCGCTGTGCCGGCATGAAAAACGACGCTTTCCTTCACGTCCTGCAAGCCGGTTACCGGATAGCCTTTTCCGTATGTTCCGGGATAGCCGCCCGACGCGCATACGACCGCTACCGCCGTTGCCGGCGCTATGGCGCAGGTTTTCGTATCGAGGGACTGTTGCGCCACGCCATCGAACAAATCCAGTAAATCGGATTGTAAGCGCGGCAATACCACTTCGGTTTCGGGGTCGCCCATGCGCACGTTGTACTCAATCACGTAGGGCGCGCCGTTTACGTTCATCAGCCCAAGGAAGAGGAAACCTTTGTAGATAATGCCCTCTTGTTGCAACCCGGCAATAGTGGGCTGTATAATCTGCCGTTCCACCTTTTGCAAAAACTCCGGCGTGGCAAAAGTCACCGGCGACACAGCGCCCATGCCGCCAGTATTCAGCCCGGTATCATTATTGCCCACACGCTTGTAGTCTTTGGCTTCGGGCAATAATTTATAATTTTTCCCGTCGGTCAATATAAAGGCAGAAAGTTCTATTCCCTGCAAAAATTCTTCAATAACCACTTTGCTGCTTGCCGCGCCAAACATGCCTTGCAGCATGTTCCGCAACTGTTGTTTTGCTTCGTCGCGCGAATGGATAATCAACACGCCTTTTCCGGCAGCCAGTCCATCGGCTTTGAGTACGTAGGGCGCTTGCAATTCGTCGAGAAACTGTTCGCCCGCAGCGATTGTGCCGGCGGTAACAGTCCGGTAACGCGCCGTAGGAATACCGTAACGCTGCATAAAGTTTTTGGCAAAATCTTTGCTGCCCTCCAATTGCGCGCCCCGCCTGCAAGGTCCGATAACGGGTATTTGGTTGGTCGTTTCATCGGCGGCGAAAAAATCGGCGATACCGTTCACTAACGGTTCTTCGGGTCCCACGACTATCAGGTTTATTTTTTGCTCCAGCGTCAGCCGTTTCAACGCTTCAAAGTCGGTTGCAGCAACGGCAACATTTTCGCCAACGATAGCCGTACCGGGATTGCCGGGTGCGATGAACAGTTTTTCCAAACGATTGCTCTGCGCCAGTTTCCATGCCAACGCATGTTCCCTTCCGCCCGATCCAAGTAATAATACACGATATTTCATTATTTACAAATTTACGAATTTACAGATTGGGCTAACGCCGCATCTTCACATCAAAAGCACACTTCCGCATCATAACATAATCGCTTTGCATTTCCAGCCTTTGGAATAAATAAAATCCAAAACTACAGGCAGGGCAAACCAAAGGTTTTTCGCCGACTTGCGCGAATCGTGAAATACCACAATATCGCCCGGTCGCAGGGATTTTATGACGCCGCGCACGCATGCTTTGCCCGTCAAACTGCGGCTATAGTCGCGACTCAATATACTCCACATAATAATATTATAGCGTTCCCCGACCATCCGCGCCTGATGCGGTCCGATACGCGCATACGGCGGACGAAACAAATTGTTGCCGATAAAACTTTCCGCCAAATCCACATCGCGCAGATAGACGCCGGTATCCATTCCCCAGCCCTTGATATGGCTGTACGAATGATTGCCGACAGCATGCCCGTGCGCTTTAACCTGTTCGAATAATCCGGGATTCATTTCTACATTTTTCCCCAAGCAAAAAAAAGTAGCTTTGGCGTTGAATTTTTCCAACTGGTCAAGCACCCATGGCGTTACTTCAGCCGTTGGTCCATCGTCGAAAGTCAAATAAATGCCGTCCTTTTCATCAGGAAAATTCCAGATAAAATTCGGGAACAAATTACGTATAAACTGCGGCGGGCTGATTCGCATGTGCTAAATAAATTGTTGCACAAAGATACAAAATTAGTCGTAAGTTGTAAGCCGCAAGTCATAAGTTGTAAGTTAAACGCCGCAGCAAGCGCGGTGGCGTTAGCCCAAACCTGTAAATCCATAAATAAAATTGTATCTTTGCGCTATGAAAGCTCCAGTTCATATTCTTTTATGGCTTTTGTTAGCCTTTTTATTGGCGGCATGCGGACGGTTATCCGAAAAGAAGGCGGTTGCCTTGTTGGCGGATTTTTATTTGTACCAAAACCTGCCGAACGAATTACCGGCGCCTGTGCGGGATTCCGTATCGCTTGCGCTGTCGCTGATGGAGAAACATCGCGTTTCGCAGGAACAATTCGACGCTACCCTGCAATACTATGCATCGCATCCGAAAAAAATGCAAGCGTTATACGAAAAAATCAAATTACGCATCCAAGCGCATATCGGCGAATACGAAATAATAATAGAAGAAAAAGAATTAGCGCAAAATCGCTGGAAGGGCGCATCCCAAATTGTAATAGACAGCGTGCAACGACCGCGCACAAAGTTCTTTTTTGTGCCGGTGAAAACGCCCGGTACTTATACGCTGAAAGCAGTTGTTACCTTGCCGGACAATGACTCTACGCAACAGCCGGAGATGACGGGCTATTTTTTGGCGGGCGTTGGCAGCCTGCCGCACGATACGGTTAACCGGAAATCGTTGCCGTTCGCCAAAACGAATAACGCGCAAACTTATACGCTGTCGTTTTCCGTTCAAGACACCGCCGTCTATGCTTTTGAAGGCTACTGGCTGCACGTGAAGCGCGACACAGCGCCGGTGTTCCAACATATCACTATGGAAAAATTGCGCATCCTTTACAACAACGATTCCACCAAAACCGTTGCCACCGGCTTGAAGGCGGCGGAACAAAGAACAGCCGCCAAGGAAATTCCGGCGGAGCTAAACCAGTAACTGAACGGCATGCGACGGATTGCTGCACACTACCTTTTCCCTGTCGTGGGGAAACCGCTTCACAGGGGCGTTGTAACGCTCAACGACAAAAACGCCATCGTTGAAATAGGCGTCTTGCAAAATGAAACCGAAAGCACGGAATTTTACAACGGTATCCTTGTGCCGGGTTTTGTAAATGCGCATTGTCATTTGGAATTGTCGCACCTGAAAAATACCTGTACGCCGCATGGCGGGCTTGCCGGGTTTATCCGGCAAATAAACTCTCCGGCGCGTTACCGGGCAACAGCAGCCGAACGTTTGGCTGCCATGTCCGCCGCCGACCGTGAAATGCAGGCAGAAGGAATTGTAGCGGTCGGCGACGTCTGCAACACTGCCGAAAGCTTTGCTGTGAAACAGTCCAGTCCTATTTTCTACCATTCGTTTATTGAACTGGCGGGATTAGACGAAGCGATGGCAGGGAAGAAACACCAGTCCGCCCGTTTGCTGACAGCCGGCGCACACGCTATGGGATTGGCGGCAAGCATTACGCCGCATGCGGCGTACAGCATGAGCGAACCGTTGCTCGCCGCTGCTTCCGCCGCCGCCAATGATGCGGGGATCATGTCGGTACACAATCAGGAGGGCGAAGAAGAAAACACGCTGTTCCTCTCCGGCGGCGGCGCATTGGGCAAATTGTTCACCGGAAGCGGATACGCCTTGCCGCCTGTAACGGGCGAGCGTTCCATTTATCGCTTGTTGCCGTATATCGAACCACATACGAGCACGCTGTTTGTGCACAACGTAACCACTACTGGGGAAGACTACGAAGCCGCTACCCGCCGGTTGCCTCATTTGACATGGGTATGCTGCCCCCTGTCCAACCTGCAAATAAGCCGCCGGTTGCCGCCGGTAGGCCTGTTCTACAAGCGGAATGCACAAGTAGCTATCGGCACTGATAGCCTCGCGTCGAACAGCCGCCTGTCGATTATAGAAGAATTAAAAATCATCCACAAACATTTTCCGCAAATCCCTTTGCATACCCTACTGCAATGGGCTACGCTCAACGGCGCGCAGGCACTGGGAAAAGAAAGCGAACTCGGCAGCATGAGCGTCGGTAAGCGACCGGGCGTTGTGCTGATAGAAAATATCGACTTCACAAACATGCAACTCACCAGCGACAGTAAAGTAACACTCCTCACCGGCAACTATGGCAACACTATTATTTCATAACATTATTTTCGGTCCTGTGCAAAGCCGCCGGCTGGGCGTTTCATTAGGCGTAAACTTGCTTCCGGCACACGGGAAATGGTGCAACTTCGATTGCATCTATTGCGAATGCGGCTGGAACGCCGACCACCGCAACGACCGCCGCCTGCCCACACGTGAACAGGTGAGCGAAGCGCTACAGGAAAAATTACAATATATGCAACAAGCCGGCGCGCTCCCTGATGCCATTACCTTCTCTGGCAATGGCGAGCCAACGCTGCATCCGCAATTTGCAGGAATTATTGACGACGTCATTGCACTGCGCAACCGGCTTGCCCCGCTTGCAAAAACCTGCGTATTGAGCAATGCTACCAACCTCCACAATGACGCGGTTTTCCACGCCCTGCAAAAAATAGACAAGCCCATCCTTAAATTAGATTCCGCCATCGAAAGCAGCGTCCGCCGGATTAACCAGCCGCAAGGCGACTATTCCATCGCCCGCATAATCGGGCAGATGCAACGCTTTGAAGGGAAGTTTACGCTGCAAACATTATTCTTGCGCGGCGTATTCCATGGTGAAAAGTTTGACAACAGCACGACTGGGGAAATCGAAGAATGGTTGAATACTGTACAACTGGTGCGCCCGCGTGAAATCATGCTCTACACCATTCACCGCGACACGCCCGCCCAGTCATTGCAAAAACTCGCCAAAGAAGAACTCCGCGCCATTGCGCAAAAAATCGCCGCCATCAATACATGGGGTGCAAGCGTGCAAATTTCCGGATAAAAGGAGCGCGGCACACGGTACACGGCACACGAGGCTTCGCCCGCCGCGCGCGCGCGTGCCGTTAAATCATTGCCTATATCTATTTTTTTTTATATCTTTACGCCCTTTTATGAAGTTACGGTATTATCATATTTTTTTGCTTATGGCACTGTTTAGTGAACCGGTAATGGCGCAAAACGTAATAATTAACGATATTTTCATCACCGGTAACAGGCAATCGCGTGCATCGGTAATTTTGCGGGAGCTTGTTTTTTCCCAAGGCGATACGGTAGCTTTCCCGCAATTGCAAACAATGTTGGATGTTTCCCGGAACAATATTATCAATACTTCGCTATTCAATTACGTATATGTTACGGCTGATACGGTTTCGTCCGACGTTTCCGTAAACATTAAAATTGAAGTGGAGGAACGCTGGTACATCTGGCCGGTGGTTGATTTGGTGTTTGAAGACCGTAATATCAGCACATGGATACGCAATCCCGACTGGTCGCGGTTTTCATTCGGCGCGGGCGTAGATATTCAAAACATGCGCGGGTTGAATGAAAAATTACATATTACCGCCCGCATCGGCTATCAAAGGGGCGTATCGCTCTCTTACGCCGATATTGCCCTTGACCGCGCCAAACGCCATTTATTCGGGTTTTCCACGTCATATAATATGGTGCACAATACGGCATACAAAACGGAAAATAACAAACCTTTATATGTTACGACCAGCGAGAACTCGGTAAGGCAAAGTTATTCGGCAGGCATTAACTACTTATTCCGACCGGAAATTCACGAACGGCACACCGCCAACATCACTTTTGAACATACCAATATTGACGACACGCTTCTTCTGCTTAACCGGCATTATTGGGGCGGAACACATACCCGCCGCAATAATATCAACGTTACTTATTCGTATGCCAATGACCACCGCGACGTGTATTTCTATCCGCTGGAAGGCACATTCTTCAAGCTTACCGGCACAATGGATATTGCGCTTGACGGCAGTTTGCTGACCGCATCCGTATATCCCGAATTTGGTTTTTACAAAGCGCTTGCTACACGTTGGTTCTATGCCGGCGTATTGAACGGGAAAATGACGGTTGCCAATACCCAATCCTATCTTGTGGAAAAAGCGTTAGGTTACGGAACCAACTATTTACGCGGGTATGAAGATTACGTAATGGACGGCCATTATTTTGCGTTGATGAAAAATACGCTGCGTTTTTTGCTGATGCCGACAAAAGTGATAGAAATTAAATGGCTGCCGGGCTTATCGAAGTTTAACAAAATCCATTTTACACTTTATGCTAACGTATTTGCCGACGTTGGTTATATTTATAACAACCGTCCGGCGCCCGGCAACACTTTTGAAAACTCTTTCCTGTACAGCGGCGGCGCAGGATTTGATTTGGTGACCTATTACGATATCGTGATACGCGTGGATTATGCGGTAAATAAAAAGAAGGAAGGAGGAATATATGTTACCTTGATTACGCCTTTCTTTTAAGCATCACAAGCAAAATATTAAATGATAAAATAGAAAACGAAGATATGTTTTACATGAACAACTGGGGCAATGAGGATATTGATTACATTCCTATTTACCCCGAAGAAGAAGCAAATATTAAGAATAAGGATATTCCAAAACAATTAGCGTTATTGCCTTTGCGTAATGCCGTATTGTTTCCCGGAATGGTAATGCCTATTACCGTCAGCCGTGAAAAGGCCATCCGGCTTATCCGCGAAATACACACCAACGTACAAATGCTGGGCGTTATTATACAAAAAGACGCCAAAATCGACGACCCGAAAGCAGAAGATTTGCAAAAAATCGGGACTATTGCAAAAATTTTGAAAATAATAGAAATGCCCGACGGCGCTATTACCGCCATTTTACAAGGCGTCCGGCGTTTTGAAACAGTCCGCTTTGTTGCCGATGACCCGTATTTTATCGCTATGATAAAAATACGCAAAACGATTGTCCCGAAACTTCCCGATAAAAATTTTGATGCGCTTATCGGCTCCATTCGCGACGCTGCGTTATACATTATTAAATTGTCGCCTTACCTGCCGCAGGAAGTAGGATATGCCATAAAAAATATAGACAGCTACAGTTTTTTAATTCCCTTTATCGCCTCCAGCCTTGAATTGGAAAATGCGCTCGACAAGCAATTACTGCTCGAAGAAGATGATATATCGCTACGTGCTACCAAACTGTTGGCGTTGCTGAATAAACAAATCGAAGTGC
The DNA here is from genome assembly GCA_031278495.1 of Prevotellaceae bacterium. Taxonomy (GTDB): domain Bacteria; phylum Bacteroidota; class Bacteroidia; order Bacteroidales; family UBA932; genus JAIRKX01. The sequence continues at coordinate 9,420 of JAITKG010000060.1, forward strand.
TGAAAATCCGTAACGACATCCAACAAAAAGTGCATACGGAAATCAACCAGCAACAACGCGAATACTACTTGCACAACCAACTTAAAACTATTAAAGACGAGTTGGGCATCGGCAAAATGGATGACGAACTGAAAGAACTGCGCGAAAAAGCGAAAACAAAAAAATGGCCGAAAGAAATAAACGATACGTTCGAAAAAGAAGTGCAAAAACTGGAACGCGCCAATCCGAATACTGCCGATTACAGTATCCAGTTCAACTATCTGCAAACGTTGATAGACTTGCCATGGAACGAATATACCAAAGATAACCTGGACTTGAAGAACGCAGAAAAAATCATGGATGAAGATCATTTTGGCTTGGAACAGGTGAAAGAACGTATCATCGAACACTTGGCGGTAATTAAGCTGAAAGGCGATTTGAAATCGCCGATCCTGTGTTTTTTCGGTCCTCCCGGCGTGGGAAAAACATCGTTGGGAAAATCCGTTGCACGCGCGCTGGAACGTTCATTCGGGCGCATTTCATTAGGCGGCCTGCACGACGAAGCGGAAATTCGCGGGCATCGCAAAACCTACATTGGCGCTATGCCCGGACGGATTATCCAAACAATAAAAAAATGCAAATCCGGCAATCCAGTCATCATGCTGGATGAAATAGACAAAGTCGGCAATGATTTTCGCGGCGACCCCTCGTCTGCATTGCTGGAGGTGCTTGACCCCGAACAAAACAACGCATTCCACGATAACTACATGGAACTCGACTACGACTTATCGAAAGTCCTGTTCATTACCACAGCCAATAGCATTGAACGTATTCATCCCGCCCTGCGCGACCGCATGGAGATGATTAACATGAGCGGCTACCTCGTCGAAGAGAAAATACAAATTGCCCAGCGGCACCTGCTTGCAAAGCAATTGGACGCACATGGTTTGCCGCTGGGCGTGATGGACATCCCGGATAAAGTAATGGAGCTTATTATCGATCAGTATACGCATGAAGCAGGCGTGCGCGCGCTGGATAAACAATTGGCAAAAATCGCACGGTCTTACGCCAAGAAAATTGCATTCGATGAAAAAATTAAACCCGTCCTTTCCGCCGGAATGGTTACTGAAATACTCGGCGCGCCGAAGTTTCTAAAAGAAATGTACCAGGGAAATGAATTTTCAGGCGTCGTAACAGGATTGGCATGGACGGAAAACGGCGGCGAGATACTGTTTGTGGAAACCAGCTTGAGCAAAGGAAAAGGCACGCTCACGATCACCGGGAATTTGGGCGATGTGATGAAGGAATCAGCCATGCTTGCCCTGCAATATGTCAAGGCGCATTCCGGTTTACTGAAACTCAACCCTGAAAAGTTCGACGGATGGAATGTCCATGTACACGTGCCGGAAGGCGCTATTCCAAAGGACGGACCGTCGGCAGGAATTACCATGATTACCTCCATTGCATCGGCGTTTACGAACCGCAAGGTACGCAAAGGCATTGCCATGACCGGCGAAATAACCCTGCGCGGAAAAGTATTGCCGGTGGGCGGTATTAAAGAAAAAATATTAGCCGCCAAACGCGCCGGTATCAAAGATATTGTGTTATCGGCAGACAACGAAAAAGACATAAAATCTATAAAAGAAATTTACATCAGGGGACTAAAATTCCATTATGTAAAAACGATTGCCGAAGTGTTGAAATTTGCCCTGTTGAACGAAAAATCCTCCACCCTTTAAGTAATGGAATGATGAAAGAATGAAATCTTTAAATCTTTGAATTTTTAAACCTTAAATCTTTGAATCTTATTATGGACGTAAAAATAGAAGAAAGCTGGAAAATCGTTTTGCAGGCGGAATTTGAGAAGCCTTATTTTGCGATTATTTCCGCTTGTGTACGCAATGATATGCTGGCAGGGAAAACCATTTATCCGCCGCCGAAACTTATTTTTAATGCATTCGACAAAACGCCGTTCGACAAAGTGAAAGTAGTCATACTCGGGCAAGATCCTTACCACGGCGCAGGACAGGCGCACGGGCTGTGCTTTTCGGTGCCACGCGGAGTGTATCCGCCACCGTCGCTGGTGAATATTTTCAAGGAAATTGAAACCGATTTGGGCATTGCGCCGCCACCGCACGGATGCTTGGAAAAATGGGCGGAACAAGGCGTCTTCCTGCTTAACGCCGCCTTGACCGTACGCAGCGGAGAGCCTATGTCGCATAGCAAAATCGGTTGGGAAACCTTTACCGATGCGGTCATCGCTACGCTGTCGCAAAAGAAAGAAGGCATTGTATTTTTACTGTGGGGCAATTTTGCCCGCAACAAAAAAATACTGATTGACGCCACCAAACATTTTGTATTGGAAACGGCGCACCCTTCGCCGCTTTCAAGCGCGCGGTTTTTCGGATGCCGGCATTTCTCAAAAACCAATGAACTTTTGCAACAACAAGGACGGGCGCCTATCGACTGGAGCCTTTGAAGCAATAAGCAGTAAACAGTATTTGTACATAACCTTTCACCGTAAAATTTATGAAAACAGCTATTTTCCCTGGAACTTTCGACCCGTTTACTATCGGGCATTTTGATGTAGTGCAACGCGCATTGCAGATTTTCGATAAAGTAATTATTGCAACTATCGGCGATAACCAAAAAAAGAAAACGCTTTTTTCTTCTGAAGCGCGCGCTGCCATGATAAAACAGGCTATGCAGCCCTATGCCGGTAAAGTAGAAGTGGTGATATATGATACCATGACCGTTGATTTTTGCCGGGCACATCACAGCAATTTTATTATTCGCGGTATCCGCACCGTAGGCGATTATAACTTTGAAAGCATTATGGCGCAAGCCAACCAAAAGCTTTCGCCGGTTATTGATACGGTGTTCTTCCCGTCGCGCCCGGAACATGCGTATATTTGTTCCTCCGTCGTGCGCGACATTCTCTTGTATCAAGGCGACGTGTCGGCTTTTATTCCAAAAGGCATGGAGATAGCCGCTATTTCCTGTGCAAAAAAATAAACTTAATTGTGCCTTGCTTGCATTCCTTGAAATTTTATACCTAATAATAAAAAAAGCCGGAATATTCCGGCTTTTTTATTCATAAACTACGACTGTTACTTAGTCCATACTTCTACGCGGTTATTTTCTTTACGTGTAGAAATTACGCTGCTATTCTTTAAATTTGCAGGAGTGTGCTTGTATGATGTACTAATTTGCCGCAAAACGCCTTCTGTTTTCAAACGAGAGATTATAGTATTCATGCGGCGGTTGGCAAGACGGCTGTTATAGCCTTCGCCCCCTACTTCGTCGGTATAACCGACTAACTCTATCTGTTCCGAAGACTTCAGCGAGGATACAATATCTTGTATCTTGTGGATTTCTTCGTCAGAGAGACTTGCCCTATCCAAGCTAAAGTAAATAGTCAGCACTAATCGTTTGGGCTTTTGTGGCGAAGCTGCTAATTTTGTATCTTTTTGTTTCAATGTCACAGCTGAAGCCAATTGCTTACCTGCCGCTACTTCAGCTACAAACGGTTCGTACTTCGAATCGGATATCGAAACTGTGTAGGCATTTCCGGCAGGAATAGTCGTTTTGAATCTGCCTTGCGTATCCGTCGTTACCTTTTGCGATTGCTTCGTTACCGCATCTGTAACTATTACCGGAATATTCGCCAATGATTTATTGTTTGCATCAACTATGCGGCCTTCTATTGTCTTGAGCGTTTCTGCTACTATCGTAGTAGCCGCAGCTTTCAATGCAATCACTGACGGTAATTTTTCATCCACTCCTACTTCCGCCAAGTACGGCTCGTACTTTGAATTTTCGACAGCAACCGTATAAGGCGTATTCGCAGGAATAATAACTTTGAAATAACCGTTCGCATCGGTTTTTACTTGTTGCGTTTTATTAGTTGCCGCATCGGTAACGGCAACAATAGCGTCGGCTACCGGCCTATTGTTAGCATTTACATCTACCAAACGTCCGCTCACAGTCGTAACGAACGCTGTGGATGTTTCCGGTTTCAATGTAATGACCGAAGCTAATGTTTGATTCGGCGATACTTTCGTGATGGACGGTAAGTAACCGTCTTCTACTACCGATAATGTATAAGGATGGGTAGAGGGAATTTTTACTGCAAAATATCCGTCGTCGCCGGTTCTTACATCTTGTGATTTTTGTGTAATATCATCCGTAACCCTTACTATGGCATCAGCAACCGGACGGTTATTGACGTCTAAGACACGCCCTTCCGCAGTTACTAAATTAGCTTGTAACGATACTATAGGCGCTGTAGCTGCTTCTTCCAGTCCAGGTTCTTCATCGGCAACAGCCGTAGTAGCCGTTGTTGCAGCGTCTGCTGCCACCGGCGACAATTTAATATATTTGGATACTTTTTGACCGCGACCGTCTGCAATAGGCATTTGTTCGGCATAAGGAACATAGCCCGATTGGTTAACCTGTATTTCATACGCCACGCCGGCTGTAAGCGTTGTTTGGAACATACCGGTTTCGTCCGTAGTAATGATTTCCTCTTCGTTCGTCTTAGCGTCTTTTATAATCACCGGCACGCCTTTCAACGGTTTGTAAGTAATTTCATCCGTAACAAAACCACGGATAGCCGCCGGATATTGTACTTTTGGTTCGGACGCAGATGGTTCTACCGATTGCTGTTTACCGTCAGCAGTAATCGTTGGCGAAACGGTTGCCGGCGGAATGTATCCCGGCATAAGTGTAATGACGTACAAGTCATGGTCGCCATAGCCGCCGCTGCGATTAGAGGAAATATACAATTTATTCCCGTCTTCGGAAATACCGTATACTATGTCGTCGCTGGTTGAATTTACCGGATAGCCCATATTTTCAGGTTTACTCCATCGCGTTCCGTCAAACACCGACTTGTAAATATCAAAACCGCCTATGGTCTGGTAACCTCTGGAACTAAAATAAAGAATTTTGTCGTTAGGATGCAGCACTACGCCGAATTCATCCAACGCTAAATGGGGTTTCAATCCCAATGTCCTAGGGCGTACAACCCATTGGCCTCTCGGATTGCGCCTTGTTTCGAAAATAGCGGAGCCATTACCGACAGCATCGTACACATTACGGCTACTGGTCATATAACCACTTGTACCGCTCGCTGTAATACTCACTACTGTTTCGTATAAATATTTTTTTTCACCAAACGGATGATCTACATAAAACAGGCGTGACACTAACGGATTGCGACTATCATCCACCAGCGTTATCGGTTTGAAAAATTCTTTAATGGCCAAATTGAATTTTTGTCCGGTGGGAACAGCTTGCGTCCAATTCTTACCTTGGTTGAATGTTACATACAAATCATTTCCTCCCTTATCGTAACGCTGAAATATAATAGCCTTGTCTTTTTCCGCAACAATCGGTAAATATTCCGGATGCGGTGTATTCACAGCCGCTCCCATGTTTTCTACCAATATATCCAACGGTGCGCTGATCATATTTTTGGCGTACCTGGCTTGATTGATAAATAACTTCAATTTATCTATTTCATCCAAGTCTTTTGTATTATTTATGGCTGTTGTGTAAGAATTGATGGCTTCATCAAAATTACCTTTAACGTGGTAAGCTTGCCCAAGTATGTAGTCAATGTTGCTATTTTTTTTGTCGCTAAGCCGATTGGCTTTCTGTAGAAAAGGAATAGCCTCATCTGCCAAATTGAGGTAAAAATAACATTTCCCAATAGTGTAATTTAATCTTGCATTATTGGGATTATATTCGTTTACTTTCAATAAAAGCTCCAAAGCGCTGCGTATTTTGTCAAGGGTAATAGTATTGTACCGAATATCGCTAACACGGTTGTTCAGCATTTTCTCTCCTTGTCTTAATAATTTACCAGCTTCTCGAAGGGAGTCTTTGGCTTGAGCCAATAACTGTTCCTTTCCGGCAAAATTTTCAGGTGTAAAAGTTACATTACGGTCTTGAGCAGTGAGAACTGCGCAAGCGAATACAAAAAGCAACAAAAACAAAAAGGCTTTTTTCATAAAAAATAATTTTAAAAGAGTATATAACACCACGCAAAGGTATATAAAATTTTTTATAAAATGAAAAATTTATATTCTATTTAACAGATTTTAACAACGCTAATGAATGGCTTATCCTTTCCTTGAATTTCTTGTTCCCCAATAAGACAATAATATCAAACAGTCCGGGACCTTTGGATGCGCCTACTATACACAATCGCAGGGCATTCATAACAGCTCCCATTCCTAAATCATTGCGTTGAATCCATGCGTGCGCTGATTTTTCTAATTCTTCTTTGGTGAAGGGAATTGTATTATTTATTAAATCAGCCGCTCGGCAAATAATATCCGGCGTTTCCGGTTTCCAATATTTTTGTACAATTTTTTCGTCAAAATTTTCGGGCGCTACAAAAAAGTAGGAAGATAATTCCCAAAAATTTTCCACAAATGTAGCGCGCTCTTTAACTAATCCACACACGGCAGCTACGTAGGCATCGCTTGCCGTTATGTTCTTTGCCCTCAAAACAGGTTGGTACAATTGCGCCAACTCGTCATCCGGCATGGTTTTCAAATATTGTTGGTTAAACCATTTTGCTTTTTCGGGATTGAACCGCGCGCCGGATTTAACCACGCGCTCCAGGCGGAAGCATGCCGTTAATTCCTCTATCGTAAAAACCTCCTGTTCCGTACCGGGATTCCAGCCCAATAATGCCAACATATTCACAAACGCCTGCGGAAAATACCCGTCTTCACGGTAACCGCGCGACACTTCGCCATCGGGCGCGACCCAACGCAAAGGGAACACCGGAAATCCCAAACGGTCGCCGTCGCGTTTACTCAACTTTCCTTTGCCGTCGGGTTTAAGCAATAGCGGCAAGTGGGCGAATGCCGGTTGTGAACCGCTCCATCCGAAAGCCTCGTAAAGCAAGTAATGCAGCGGCAAAGAAGGCAACCACTCTTCGCCGCGGATAACGTGCGAAATTTCCATTAAGTGGTCATCTACGATATTTGCCAAATGATAGGTCGGCAATTCATCTATTCGTTTCCACAATACTTTATCGTCAAGGGTATTGGTATTCACCGTTACTTCGCCGCGAATTAAATCATACATGCGCACTTCGCGGTTTTCAGGCATTTTGAAACGGATAACCCAATTATTGCCCGACAGTAAACGCTGCTGTATCGCGTCAATGGGCGTGTTTAACGATGTTTGCAAATGATTGCGCACGCTATAATTATAAATAAACTGCTGTCCTCCGGCTTCGGTAGTTTTACGCAATTGGTCTAATTCCTCAGCCGTGTCGAAAGCATAGTAAGCGTAACCGTTTGCCACTAATTGTTCCGCATATTGCCGGTATAGCGGCTTCCGTTGCGACTGGCGGTAAGGCGCATGCGGATTTTGCGCATCAGCGGTTCCGGCGATTTTTCCATCGGGCGCCAAGCCTTCATTGGGCGTGATACCGCACCATTTCAACGCCTCAACAATATATGTTTCGGCGCCGGGAACAAAGCGTCCTGCATCGGTATCTTCAATGCGCAAAATAAAATCGCCGCCGTGTTGGCGGGCAAAAAGGTAATTGAACAATGCCGTACGCATACCTCCTATGTGCAGCGGACCCGTAGGGCTTGGCGCAAAACGTACGCGGATTTTTCTATTCATCTTTATTTCTTTCAATAGTTTTATGACTTGTGGTTAATTCAGCAGGCAGCGGATGGATTTATTAAATGAATAGACATAAGTTGTTAAAATTTTACGCCAAATTTGTACAAACAGAACGTGATGAACGCCGCATTTGGTCTATTAAGGAATATTTCTCTTCTCGTGGAAAAGTTTTAGATAGTTCAAAAATTTGCATCGCTAATTTATATGCTTTTTGAAAAATTATCAAATCTTTAAAACTTCTACTATCCATAATCTATCATTCAATTATTACTGCCTACTGCCCATTGCCTACTTCACCTCTATTCCCTGCAATGCCTTACTTAACGCCGCCTTGTCCACTTCAAAATAATGGTAGGGATAAAGTATTTTCGGTTGGATTTGTTTCGCCGCTTCAATAAATTGTTCGTCGCTCATGGTATAAGGCAAATTTTTCGGGAGGAAAGCTATATCGGGCGATACAATGGTTTTCATTTCAGGAATCAATTCGGTATCGCCGGCAATATATACACGAAAGCCGCCAATATTTAGAATATATCCATTGCCGTTGCCTTCCGGATGAAAAGGCGCGCCGTCCGGACGTTTCTGCACAATATTGTATGCCGGCACAGCAGCAATTTCAATAGCATTCCACGTAGTTTTACCGCCGTTTTTCAAAACTTCCACTCCTTTTAGTTCTGTTGCTACCAGCGGCGTGCTGATGATTTTTGTTTTTGGCGTTACAATTTTTGCCAGTTCTTTTTTATCTAAATGGTCGTAATGCTCATGGGTGATTAACACCAGACCGGCTTCCGGAAAGCCGCTGAAATCGGCTACTTCGCCGTAAGGGTCAACATAAATATTTTGACCGTTCAGTTGCAAAAGCAACGAAGCATGCCCAATGTGCGTAACCAGCAATTCTCCTTGCGGCGTAGCGTAGCGGTCGGGTTGCGGGAGTTGTGCCATAGCGGTAAACGTTGTTAAGGTGAGAAATAAAAGGATGTACAAGTATTTCATTGTTTCCGTATTTTTTCACAAAAGTAATTAAAAATACGCACATTTGAAAACCTGCGCTATATTGATGTTTCGTTGCTTTTACAGTCTTATTGTTAAAAAGGATTAACAATAGTTAGGCTCTGTTGCTCTACAAAAGTTTCATACACTTGCTCCGGAAGAAATTTTAAATCACAACAACATTTTAACAACCCACAGACCACTTGAAGATGTTGCTGCGTAAGGGATATAAAATTCCGCCGTTTTTTTTCCCGCTCCGTTGCTGCCGCATGCAACAATAATTGCATTATACACCCCAGTTCCCAACGGATACGCCCGGCAAATAATTTCTTCCCTTGGCAGGTCATCTTTGGAATAAGTGCGTTGCACTCGCCAACAAATGTTACTAATGTTGTATAAAGCGGTATTTGCGTAAAGTCAGTGGTATAAACTAATTCGTATTTCATGGTCTATTGGTTTTTTATGGTTGTGCGCTAAAACCCTAATGATAACAGGGCATAGCAAAAGTAATGTTCTAAAAAAAACACATTCTTCCAACTGTTTTTTAGGAACAATTAATCTGTTTATATCAGTTATCTCGCACACAGCGTACGGGCAATGAACGCACGTAATCGTGGCCGGGATGCACATAAGCCCACACTATGTTATTATCAACTGTGACTGCTATTGTATGTATACATGCATAGTAAGTCATGATCCCATTGCCCGCACTTTGAAGGTGAAAGTATTCAGCTACTCCTTGATATCTGAGCGTACCGTAGTCGTCGCAACCAGAGTATTCTAGCTGCATCATGTCTCTGCCTTGTTCTGCACATAATGCTTCCGTCACAGGTTTCACAGGTACTTTAGCTTCGATTGCAGTCATTAATTTTTTGAAATCCATACTTGTAGGTACACGCCAAGGACTCACACATAAATTACCAGCATATTTTAACGCCGCACAATAGGTAAATAAATCGGAGGAATAACCGGGATTATTTCGACAATCAACATTTACATTACCTATTGATCCGTAGTTAAAACTTGT
>JAITKG010000099.1 GCA_031278495.1 Prevotellaceae bacterium
GTGCATGGCGTGGAAGTCGCATGGGCGGTGCTCGACGCAACGCCGGAGAACTGGGAAGAGCTGACGCATTCGTCCTTCGATACGCACACGCCACTGGTGTTGTCGTTCGAGCGTGACCAGCGCGGCAAAACCCTGTACTTCGCCCTGCGGTGGGAAAACACCACCGGCGAAAAAGGCCACTGGAGCGATATCCAAAGCGCGATAATACCGTGAAAAGCCCCCTAACCCCCGAAGGAAGCCCCCTAGCCCCCGAAGGGGGAACAGGGGATTTACGATTGACGAATTTACGATTGACGAATTACGATTTGGGCTGGCGCGGCGGAAACTTTCAACTTTCAACTAAAAAAGCGCATTTATCGCGCGCAGCGCCTTTATCGCCCGAAGGGCATTTATCGCGCGCAGCGCCTTTATCGCGCGTAGCGCATTTTCGCCCGCAGGGCTTTTATCGCGCGAAGCGCATTTATCGCCTGCAGGGCTTTTATCGCGCGCAGCGCTTTTATCGCCCGCAGGGCATTTATCGCGCGCAGGGCATTTATCGCGCGCAGCGCATTTATCGCGCGAAGGGCTTTCAACTTTCAACTGAAAGCTGGGTGCAAAAAAGAACTGCCGGTGCAGAAATGCGCCGGCGGTTTTTTTTGAATGCACGATGAAAAGTCCTGCACTCGCGCGGCGCACAGGTTTTCAGCTATGCACCGGCATTGCTCCGCGCGAAAGGCAGAGGGATACATAGCCCCCATGCTGCGCCTGCGGCTTGCACGGGGTTACCAACATTCCCCCCTGACGGGGCGGGCGCGCCAGCTGTCCGCCAATTCTTAGTTCTTAACTCTTAGTTCTTAACTCCCCAGCCGCGCCAGCCACATCTTCACATTTCCACATCATCACATTTTCACATTATTTTTTATTCGCGTGTGCAAAAAAATTTGATAACTATTCTGGAAAAGGCTTTTTACTTCCCGCATTATACTTTACTTTTGTATTGTTTAACCTTTAAAGATGAAAAGCGTTATGAGCACCATTCCTTCTTCCGAGCTAATTATTAACAACGACGGCAGTATTTTTCATTTGCATATAAAACCGCACGAACTGGCGGATACGGTGATTTTAGTGGGCGATCCGGGACGCGTAAAAATGGTGTCGGATTATTTTTCAACCATAGAATCGCGAGCGCAAAACCGTGAATTTGTAAGCGCCACCGGATTGTATAACGGGCAACGCCTCACCGTTGTTTCTACCGGCATCGGGACGGACAATATTGATATTGTGGTGAACGAGCTGGACGCATTGGCAAATATCGATTTCGCAACCCGCACCGTTAAACCCGTCCACCGGAAATTAACGATCCTGCGGCTGGGCACTTCCGGCGGATTGCAACCCTGCCTGCAACTGGGCGACTTCGTGTTTTCCGCTATTTCCATAGGTTTCGACGGGTTGCTGAATTTTTATGCACGCCGCAACGAAGTGTGTTTATTGGATTACGAAGCGGCTTTTGTGGCGCACACGCATTGGAATAAACAGCACACGGCGCCTTATTTTGTGCGGGCTTCGGAAAAGTTAGCGCAACTTTTTTCCGACACTACCGTAGAGGGAATGACTATTTCCGCCCCCGGATTTTACGGACCGCAGGGACGCGTATTGCGTTTGCCGCTGGCTAATCCGCAAATCAACGAAAGGATTGAAAGCTTCCATTTCGATAACCGGCGCATCACGAATTTTGAAATGGAAAGTTCCGCTATTGCCGGATTGGCTAAATTATTGGGGCATGAAGCCGGTACTGTCTGCTGTATCATCGCTAACCGCGTAGGCTTGACGGCGCTCGCCAACTACCAACCGGCAGTGCAAAAAATGATTGAAATGGCGCTGGAAAAATTAACCGGCGGAAAATAATTTTTAATTGTCCGATTATTCTATGGCTGTACAGGATATAGACACATTGGTTCATTTGTTGGACGACCCTGACGCTGTTGTTTACGACGCGGTGGCGTCGCGCTTTTTGGAACAGGGTACTGGCACTATTCCTCATCTGGAAAAGGTTTGGGCGCACAGCCGTGATGCGAATATCCGCGAACGCATCGAAGCGATTATCCGGCAAATTCATTTGCAGGACGCCCTGCAAGGCATGCAACAATGGATTGGCGGGCAACAGCACAACCTGCTGGAAGGCGCTTACTGGATAGCAAAACAGCATTACCCCAACCTGCGCCTGCCGCAACTGCAAAATGCAATTGACGATATTTTGAAAGATATTTGGGTCGCAACGTCGGATGAAACGCTGCCCATATTAAATAAACTGAATATTTTTAATCATCTTTTTTACCGCACGCATTTATACACCCATACCGCTGAAACATTGAACCCGGCTTATTGTTTTATCAACCGCGTGCTGGAAACAAAATGCGGCAATAACGTTTCACTCGGCCTGTTGTATTTGCACCTGGCGCAGCAGGCGGGTTTCCCGATGTATGGCGTATGCCTTCCCGGCGCTTTCCTGTTGGCTTATACCAATACATCCGGCAAGGTGGTGTGTTATGTCAATCCTTTTAGGAATGGAATCTGGGCGGGAAAACAAGAAGTAACCAACTATCTTCAACAGCGCGGTTTTACATGCCGTCCGGAATATTATACCCCCTGCGACAACGTAACGGTAATATTGCGGTTGGCGGAATATATTGTGTTTGCCTATGAACGGGGAAATAACATGCCGCAAGCGGATATATACCGTGCATTCCTGCCGCTCTTCGGCAACCGCATTACCAATTTCATTGAAGACTGATTTTTGCGCGGCTTAGAACAAGCCATACAACTGGGCGTCCACTTTATCAATTACGGCGCTTAAATCTTCGGGCGCTTCATTGAACTTAACCGTATCAACGTCTATGATGAGTTTACGCCCGGTATATTTTTCAATCCATTCTTCGTACAACTCATTCAACCGCGTTAAATAATCAATACGGATGCCGGCTTCGTAATCGCGACCGCGTTTTTGTATTTGGTACACCAGCGTAGGCACCGATGAACGCAGGTAAATCAATAAATCGGGCGGCGTAACCAATGAAATCATGATATTGAACAGCGAAGTATAGGTATCGAAATCGCGCGAAGACATCAAACCCATGTTGCACAGGTTGAGCGCGAAAATACAAGCGTCTTCGTATATCGTGCGGTCTTGGATAACTGTTTCGCTTGATTTTTTTATCTCGACAATTCCTTCAAAACGTTTACTCAAAAAATACATCTGCACGTGGAATGACCAACGTTGCATTTCTTCATAAAAATCCAATAAATAAGGATTGTTATCTTCCTCTTCGAATTTGGGCTGCCAATTGTAGTGGCGCGCCAATAGGCCTGTGAGCGTAGTTTTACCGCTACCTATATTTCCGGCTACTGCTATGTGCATATTTTTGAATGTTAGTTTGGGAAAGCGAAGATACAAAAATTTTATGAACGGCAAAATAGTTTTGTGATTATTTTTTTTTGTTTCATGGACGCCTAATGAAAAAATAAAACAAATGAGCGTAACCATTTGGCTACGCCCATTCCGCATATAATAGTACTTTTAGCACAAGGCAGCACAAGGTATATTCAGTATAAAATGATATATTGCTCTTTCATCATCAATAGAAAAGAAATAATAAACAAGCCCTGTAACAGCATTAGCCAAACCGGCAATAGCAAATGGCATTTGCAAACTGTCAGGATAATATAACCATAAAGCCGATAGGCATAGCACGGCGTTATACAGCCAATTTGACACTATCGAAACGGCAATGTTTTTGAATCCTCTCTTTTTATCTTTGACCAACTCCAGTATCATTTTCACAGGCCAAAAGTAAACTGCCAAAACGCCGGCGAAGAGCGTATAAAAAATTAACGGCATACATTTTTGGTATGTAAAGAAAAACAACAATACCGCTACAACTACAAAAACGAAAGGTAATTTTTTCTTGTTCATAAAATTTGAAAGTATTTGATTATTTATTTTCATCTCTTAATATCAAAGACCGTTAAGTTCGCTGTAAATATATTACTTTTTTTTTTTAGTTGCAAATTTTATTTACATTTACTGTTTGAACTTACCCATACCACCGGCATTTTGGTACAAAAACTTCATTTTATATATTCATACTTTAATATTATTAAACTTATTCTTATCTTTGTGTAATTAAAATGAAATTTTATGTTACCATGTTATTGCCCAAGTTGTACGTCTCAACTGAATGTAAAAAGTCTGAAATGCACGTGTTGCAGCACAGAAGTGACAGGAAACTATTACCTTTATTCTACTTATACCGTATTTCAAGATAATAAATAACATATAAAAATTATCAAAATGAAAAAAGTATTTTTAGCCGTTATTTTTATTGTGCTTACTGTCGGTTCGGGCTTTGCACAAGGCTTTCAAGGCTCATGGAACGGCACGTTGAA
>JAITKG010000143.1 GCA_031278495.1 Prevotellaceae bacterium
AAGGTAAAATCAACAGCATCGCTAACCCCAACCAGTTGTCCAAATTTTTGTTTACCACCTTGCATAGAATACAATACTTCAGGTTGTAATCCAAACAAACGTCCGAAACTAAAATTAACAAAAGCGCCGGCATGAAAACCTATTGCCATACCATCACTTTCCAATACAGCAACGTCTACACCTAATGGTGACATACTGACTCCTGAAATGATAGATGCATTCAAACCCGCTTTAACGCCGAATTTTACTTGTGCATTCACACTGAGCGTAACGGCCAACGCTGCTAAAACTAAGATAGTTTTTTTCATAATTTTAAATTTTGAAAAATATTTAATTTATTTTAAAAATGTAACAACCACAACATTTTTCGGGTGCAAAGTAACAAAAAATATTTCTTACCTCCAAATTTTTTAAATACCTCCATCTTTTTTTTGAGGCGCGATAAATGTATCCTGTTTGGAGGATAGGGAATACCACCCGTGCCTTAATTTTATCCCCATGAATAAAAAATAATTTTCTCGCCCGCTGTTTTTTCCGTACCTTTGGAAAAATTTTAGAATAAAAATGATAACAGCAGAACAACTGAAAGACCTTCAAGAACGCGGGCAAGCGTTGAGGGGGTGCCTTTGACATCGACGCCAAAACGCTACGCTTGGCAAAAGAAGACGAACAAACACAACAGCCCCACTTCTGGGACGACCCCAAAGCGGCAGAAATACAATTAAAAAAAATCGCAACCCTGAAATCATGGCTGGCGGGTTACCATGAAGTAGCCGCCGCCGTAGAAGATCTCGGCGTATGGTTCGAACTTGCCAAACAGGACGCCGCCGCCGAACCCGAAGCCGATGCGCAATACGCCAAAGCCCTTGCGGCGGTGGAGGAATTGGAAATGCGCAACATGCTCGGCGATGAAGCCGACAAGATGGGCGCAATCCTGAAAATCAATTCCGGCGCGGGCGGCACCGAAAGCAACGACTGGTCGGCGATGCTGATGCGCATGTATGTGCGCTGGGGCGAACGCAACGGCTACAAAGTTTCGACGCATGATATGCTCGACGGCGACGAAGCCGGCGTCAAATCGGCAACGCTGGAATTTGAAGGCGAATATGCCTACGGTTTCCTGAAAGCGGAAAACGGCGTGCACCGGTTGGTGCGCATTTCGCCATTCAATGCGCAAGGCAAGCGGCAAACCACCTTTTCGTCGGTCTTCGTCATTCCTGCGGTGGACGATACGATTCATATCGAAATCAACCCCGCCGATTTGGAGTGGGATACCTTCCGTTCCAGCGGCGCCGGCGGGCAGAACGTAAACAAGGTGGAAACAGGCGTGCGCGTGCGGCATCTTCCCACCGGCATCACGGTAGAAAATACGGAAACCCGCTCGCAACTGGATAACCGGCAAAATGCGTTGCGTATCCTGCGCTCGCACCTCTATGAACTGGAACTGCGCCGCCGCCGCGAAAAAGAAGTCGAAATCGAAGGACAGAAAAAGAAAATCGAATGGGGTTCCCAAATCCGCAGTTATACGCTGCATCCCTACAAATTGGTGAAAGACCACCGTACCGGTTTTGAAACTTCCGATACGCAAGCCGTGCTCGACGGCGACCTGACCGGATTTATGAAAGCTTATTTGATGAATAATTGATATAATAAGGAAAGTATAATTTGTTATGAGGACTTTCCAAAAACTACAAAAACAATAAATATTATGGCAATACCTGCATTCAAGTACCAACCTCCTTTCCCAACGGGCAAAGACGCCACCGGATATTATTTACTGACGAAAGACTACGTGTCGGTAGCGGATTTTAATGGCAAAGAAATATTGGTGGTGCAGCCCGAAGGGCTAACCGCTATGGCAAATGCCGCTTTCCGCGACGTGGCTTTCCTGCTGCGTCCCGAACACCAGCGGCAAGTTGCCGCTATCCTCGCCGATACCGGAGCCAGCGAAAACGATAAATATGTTGCGCTGACGTTCCTGCGCAATGCCGAAGTATCGGCTAAAGGGCTGTTGCCTTTCTGCCAGGACACCGGAACGGCTATTATTGTGGGCAAAAAAGGGCAACAGGTGTGGACAGGTGGCGACGATGAAGAAGCCCTGTCTTTGGGCGTATACAAAACCTACACTGAAGAAAATTTGCGTTACTCGCAAAATGTTCCGCTGACCATGTATGACGAGAAAAACACCGGTTGCAACCTGCCTGCGCAGATTGATTTGTATGCCACCGAAGGCGCGGAATACAAATTCCTTTGCATCGCCAAAGGCGGCGGCTCGGCAAATAAAACCTATTTGTACCAGGAAACAAAAGCCCTGTTAACGCCCGGAAAACTGATTCCTTTTTTGGTAGAAAAAATGAAAACATTAGGCACAGCCGCCTGCCCGCCTTATCACATTGCGTTTGTGATTGGCGGCACGTCGGCGGAAACCAATTTGAAAACAGTCAAACTGGCGTCCGTGAAATATTACGACAGCCTGCCCACTGCAGGAAATGAGGGCGGGCAAGCATTCCGAGACATTGAACTGGAAAAGCAAGTACTCGCGGAAGCGCAAAAAACCGGGCTGGGCGCACAGTTCGGCGGAAAATATTTTGCGCACGACATCCGTATTATCCGGTTGCCGCGGCATGGCGCTTCGTGCCCGGTAGGCTTGGGCGTGTCCTGCTCCGCCGACCGCAACATCAAATGCAAAATCAATAAAGACGGTATCTGGATTGAAAAGCTGGAAGACAATCCCGGCAAATATATTCCCGAAGCCTTGCGCGAAGCGGGCGAAGGCAATGCGGTGAAAATTGATTTGAACCAGCCGATGGCGGCGGTATTGAAAGAACTGTCGAAATACCCGGTGTCCACGCGCCTGTCGCTCAATGGTACCATTATTGTAGGGCGCGACATTGCGCACGCTAAACTGAAAGAACGTTTGGACGCAGGCGAAGGATTACCGCAATATATCAAAGACCATCCCATTTATTACGCCGGTCCCGCCAAAACGCCAAAAGGCATGCCCAGCGGCTCGTTTGGACCCACTACCGCCGGACGTATGGACAGTTATGTAGATTTATTCCAATCGCACGGCGGCAGCCTGCTGATGATAGCCAAAGGCAACCGCAGCCAGCAAGTAACCGACGCCTGCAAAAAACACGGCGGCTTTTATCTTGGCAGCATCGGCGGTCCGGCGGCTATCCTCGCGCAAAATAACATCAAAAAAGTGGAATGCCTGGAATATCCCGAACTTGGTATGGAAGCTATCTGGAAAATTGAAGTGGTTGATTTCCCCGCTTTCATTCTGGTGGACGACAAGGGAAATGATTTCTTTCAAAGCCTCCAGCCGAAAAGCTAAAGGCGTTTCTTTTGAAAAAACTGTTTCAATAATTGCGCACACTCACCGGCTAAAACGCCCCTTTCTACAATAGTTTTCGGGTGTAACAAATGTGCGCCGGCTAATGAAAACCCGCGTTTCGGGTCGGCGGCGCCAAAAACTATTTTCCCGATTTGCGACCAGAACAGTGCGCCGGCGCACATGGGGCAAGGCTCTAAAGTAACATACAGCGTACAGCCGCTTAAATATTTTCCCCCGATGGTATGCGCCGCTGCCGTGATAGCCTGCATTTCGGCGTGGGCGGTAGGGTCGTTCAGCGTCTCAACGAGGTTATGGGCGCGCGCCACAATGCGCGTGCCGCAAACAATCACGCAACCTACCGGCGTTTCATCTTTGTCGAAAGCCGCCGCCGCCTCTTTCAATGCTTCACGCATAAAATATTCATTCATTTCAAAGATTTAAATATTTAAAAATTTCAGGGCTTAAAGATTTAAAAATTGACCGGCGCTTCATCGGCTTTCCGGATTGAATTTTTAATTTTTTAAATCTTTAAATTTATCAAAACCCAATGGCAGCAGGTCGCTTACGCTATGTACGATTTGTATTTTTTGCGCGCTGCCCATAATCACTTTTATTGGTTGGCGGGAGCGGTTTTCGCATTCGAGCAGCACTTGCCGGCAGGCGCCGCAAGGATACACCGGGTCGGGATGGGGTTTGCCGTTGACCGTCGCATGAATGGCTATTGCGCAGACGGCGGCATGCGGGAACTTCGACATGGCATAAAACAAGGCTACACGCTCGGCGCACAACCCCGACGGATAGGCGGCATTTTCCTGATTGCTCCCGCAAATGATTTCGCCATTGTCGAGCAACACCGCCGCACCCACATGGAACTGCGAATACGGCGCATAAGAACGGCAAGTGGCGTCTGCCGCTTTTTCGAACAAGGCGGCTTCTTCGCCTGTTAATTCATTGATGCCGGACGCTTCATAAACGGTAATTTCTATTTTTTTTTCATCCATTTTTCCTGTAATTAAAGATTACTGTACAAAGATAAGAAAAAAATTTGCGCGTTGGCAGGTTCAAGCGCCAAATGTAACCGGGTTATTCAAGGTGAAGGAAAGTATTTGAATCTGCCGCCTGCCTAAGAAAAAACAAAGTTATAAAAACCAGTTATATGCAATAAAAAGACCTGCCATTACAGCAGGTCATAAGCAACATATACTTATTGCAGCCTTTGAATACGGCTCGCCGCCCAATGAAAAATCTTTAAATCCTATTGCAGCGTAAATTTCACTTTCGTTTTGATGTTGGCGGACGAGCTGCCGATGAGCGCTTCAAATTCGCCCGGCTCGGCTATCCATGCGCCTTTGGCGTCGTCGTAGAAACTCAGCGCCGCGTGGTCGATGGTGAATGTGACGGTCTGTTCTTCGCCGGCTTTCAGGAAGACTTTTTTAAATCCTTTCAGTTCCTTGAGGGGACGCGGTAAGGAGGCTTTCCTGTCGCTGATGTAGAGCTGCACCACTTCTGCGCCGTCGCGCGTGCCGGCGTTTTTTACAGGCAGCGTAACGGTAAGGGTATCGGCAGCGGTGATTTTGCTTTTACCGGCAACGGCTTTGCCATACTGGAAAGCGGTATAGCTTAACCCGTGTCCGAAGGCGAACAGCGGTCTGATTTTTTCCCTGTCCAGCCAGCGGTAGCCCACAAAAATATCATCGTGGTAAACGACATTCCTGCCATCGCCCGGATAATCACCGGCTGCGTGTGCGCCATTGTCCTGCAGGCGGGCGGGGAAGGTGAAGGGCAGTTTTCCCGAGGGGTTCACGTCGCCGAAGAGCACGGCGGCAAGGGCATTGCCGGCTTCGGCGCCGTTATACCACGCTGCTACAATGGCGGGGACCTGCGCCACCCAGGGCATCGCTACGGCGTTTCCGCTAATGATGACGACTACCGTATTCGGATTGGCTTTCACCAGATCGGCTATCAGCAGGTCTTGTTCGTAGGGCAGTTCCAGTGCGGCGCGGTCAGCGCCTTCGCAGTCCTGCCCGGGGTTTTTGTTCAGCCCGCCGATGAATAGCACGACGTCCGCCTGCTTTGCTGCATTTACCGCTTCGGTGCGGAGGGCTACGGCGTCAATGGTTTTCGCCTGCGGGTCTTTCGCGCCTTTCACATCCTGTTCGCGTTCCGCCGGCGATTCGTAGCCCCGCACATACGTTACCCGCACCGCATTTCCCGCGCGCGCTTGAATGCCCGCCAGCGGCGACACTTCATATTTTGCCTTGAGCGACGACGAGCCGCCGCCAACTGTCATGCGCTTTACGGCGTTTTCGCCTACGACTAAAATGTGTTTCATTTCCGACAAATCAATCGGCAATACGTTCCGGTTGTTTTGCAGCAGCACGATGCCTTCTTCGGCAATCCTGCGCCCGGCGGCGGCATGTTCCGGCGTGCCGAAAGAACCGTACGGGCGGTTGGGCGACATCGTGGTGCGGAATACCAGCCGGAGGATGCGGCGTACTTTATCGTTCAGGACTTCTTCATCAGCCTGTCCGCTTTTCAACAATTGGAGGTAGGGCTGTGCGAGGTAATACTGGTTGTAGGCGTCGCTTTTGCCCCAGTCCAGCCCGTTTGTCCACGTGCCGAATTCCATGTCCAGCCCGTTGTCGATGGCTTCCTGCGTGTCGTGCACGCCGCCCCAGTCGGACACTGCCACGCCGTCGAAACCCCAGTCGCGTTTCAGGACGTCGTTAAGCAGGTACCGGTTGTGGCAGCAGTGCTGGTTTTTGTACTGGTTGTATGCGCCCATGATAGCCCATGCGCCGCCCTGCTGCACGGCAGCTTTGAAGGCGGGCAGGTATATTTCATACAACGCGCGGTCGCTCACCTGTACGTTAATATGGTCGCGGTCGAGTTCCTGGTTGTTCAACGCAAAATGCTTGACGCAGGCGGCTACGCCGTTCTGCTGCACGCCCTGTATATACGGCACCACCATAGCGGAAGCAAGGAACGGGTCTTCGCCCATGTACTCGAAGTTGCGCCCGTTAAGCGGCGTGCGGTAAATGTTGACGCCGGGACCCAGCAGCACGTTTTTATTGCGGTAGCGCGCTTCCTCGCCGATGCTTCTGCCATACAACGCCGCCATTTCCGGATTCCATGAAGCCGCCAGCGCCGTGAGCGCAGGAAAGGCGATGCACGAGTCGTTCGTCCAGTTTGCGCCGTACCATTCGTCCCACAGCACTTCGGCGCGGATGCCGTGCGGGCCGTCGCTCATCCAGTTTTCGGGAATGCCGAGTCGCGGCACGCCGGGCGAGCTGAATTTCGACTGCGCATGCAGCATCGCCACTTTTTCTTCGAGCGTCATGCGCTGCAACGCATCTTCCACGCGGTCTTCCAGCGGCGCGGCGGAATTAAGGTAAACGGGCGTCTGTGCAAACAGCGGCAAGGCAACAGCCCAAAGCAGTAAGAGGATAAAGTTTCTTTTCATTGTTCATTGTTTATTGTTTTGTGTTATCCACATTCCATAAATTCATATCGGGAGTCCACTCAAGACTTGACTGAGTGTTCGGTCAGGGCTTGTGCTAATGTGATGTGAAAATTCATAATCCATAATTCTTTCATTGTTCATTGTCCCGTTGTCAATCCCAGCGCTTTGATAT
>JAITKG010000013.1 GCA_031278495.1 Prevotellaceae bacterium
GAGTATGCTAAACAGGCAATAGACATCGGCGATTTTGATAACATCGGCGGTGAATGGGCATTGAAGGAAGCATTGATTGCACTGGAAATACAAAATTCTATCCAACTGCCCATGCGCGTCGTGATTGACACGATACGGTCATATACCAATATCGCTCCGGGTGCGCAGCCGGCGGTGGAAAAAGTCCGGATAGACAGTTTGACCCTGGGCAATGCCGGTCTTACGCAGGATACCTTGACCCTGCCGGGAGAACTCATCAGCACATTGCCGAAAAAAATAGACGTAGTGGTAAAAGTGCAGTCGAACCCGGACGGGAAAACCTCGCAGGATAACATTATCCGCAGCCAAAGCAGCGCTTCGGCTACCGCAAAGATACTGGTGCCGCTAAAAATAAAAAATGTGAATATCACGCTTACCGACACGACCGATTTGGATGTATCCGACATGTCGTTCAACAATCTCGGACTGCTGCTAAATGTCTCGAACAGCCTGCCACTCGGCGTGAAATTACAATGTACCTTATTAGAGAAAGACACCGGCAACCCGCTGGGCGAGCTTTTCGATAGTCCGGTGGAAATTCCTGCCGGAAACGTTACGCCTGTTGGAAACGGAGGCGAAAGCGAAGTAACCTCGCCCTCCGAAACGCACAAACTTATTGAAACCAAAAAAGGCATGGCGGAAAAGTTGAAAAAAGCGGATAAAATCATCATTTCTTTCAGCGCCTCTACCGGCAATAATGAAAATACTTTTGTGCGCATCACGAAAAACAATTATGTATCGCTGAAAATAGGACTGAAAGCGGGCATCAACGCAGGCGACCTGAAAGAAAAACTTTAAATGTAAAGCAGGAAACAAAATGAATAAAGCGAAAAAAATTCCACACTTTCATCACATCAAAAATACCAACAACATGAAATATATTTATACCTTTTTAATGGCTATTATCCTCTGCATGCCGTTCAACCGGGCGGCGGCACAAGAAAGTACGCTAATGAGTTTTATGCGCCAGTCGCCGCAGGCGCTGCGCACCAATCCTGCCGGCTTATCCGACTCGGTACGGTGGTTTATGGGCATTCCCTTTTTCTTATCCCATTTTGGTTTAGACCTCGACGCCGGCATTGCCTACAGCGACGCTATCCAGCGGAACGCCGACAATTCATTACAAATAAATCCGAAAATAGCGGACAAGATTGCCAATGCCCGCACGATGTTTAATTTTAATTATGAACTGCTCTCTTTCGGATTCCGTTTCCAGAAAAAGCACATGATTACCTTTTCGCTGTCGGCGGTTGCCGACGCCAGCTTCCTGCTGCCCGGCGAACTGGTTACACTGCTGGTAAAAGGCAACACCCCCGGCGAGCCGCTGTCCATAACTTCGGAAATAAACGCCGCAGCCTACGTGGAAGCGGCGCTTGGGTATTCTTTTGCCATCAATAAAAACTGGAAAGCCGGACTGCGAGTAAAATATCTGCAAGGCGGGGCAAATGTTTTTGGAAAAAACTTCCATGCCTCCATCGCCACCGACCCAAACGACTACAAGATGACGCTGACCGCCGACGCACAGGCGCACTTTGCATATATTGACCCCTCCAAGTCGGTAATGGACAACGCCGGCATGGCTTTTGACGCGGGCATTTATTACAACACCCCCGTTAAAGGACTCAGCGTAGGCGTGAGCATGGTCGACTGGGGCTGGATTAACTGGACGTCAAACCCCAAAATCTATGAAGCAAAAATGCAGGATGGCAACTTTGAATTTGCCGGACTCACCAGCCTTGACGACGATATTGACCAAATTATCGACACCCTGAAAAATGTATTTGACTTTAAAGACCGCGACGGGCAAGCCTACCGCACCATGCTTCCTGGGAAAATTTATGTAAGCGCCGCTTACAACCTCACGAAAGACGACAAGTTCGGCTTCCTTTTCAGCACACGGGCGCTGGACAGCTTTTCGCGCACTACATTTACGCTGATGTACAACCGTTCGGTAGGCCGGTGGTTCTCCGTGTCGATAGGCAACAACATTATGACGTCGAAATTATTTAACCCGAGCCTGGCGCTGAACCTGCGGGGCGGCGCATTCCAGTTTTACATAGCGGCGGAAAACATTTCGTCGTTCAATCCCGCGCACATCCGCACACTGAACCTGCAATTCGGACTGAACCTCACTTTCCTGAATAAAACTGCAAAAAAGCAAGAGTGAAGCGTTTTAGTCGTAAGGCGAAGAAAGTTCAAATAGTAAATGCAACTTTATACGAACAAAGAATGGAACATAAATAAACGGTATAGGCAACTTTCAGCTTGTAAGCGGAAGCTTTCGCTTTCAGTAAGGTTTTCTCATCAAAATACGCAAAATAATTTCAATAATTTTTCTTATCTTTGCAACGATTTTAAAGTATTTTATAAAATTGCGATTGCTAATTATTCCCCTAATGCGTTGCGCATGTGTTGTATTGTTGTTGCTGTCGGCATGTCCGGCGAACGCTCAAGTAACGGATATTACGTTAATAGATGGAAATATCTGCCGGGGTAAAAGTATTGACCTCGGTACGCTGATCCTTGAGCATCCGTCAAGTGTCCCCTATTCCCGGTGGAAAGAAGGAAATACGTATTTAAATACGTCGGGGTTCAGTTGTATGGTATCGCCCACCGGTAACACGACCTACACGTTGGAATACCGCCTGTCCGAAAATGGCAACATACAGACCAAAGATGCACAGGTTACAGTTTGGCTGGAACCTAATGTTACCGTCCCTGCCGACACAGCGGTTTGCAGGGGGAAAACGATTATCTTGCAGGCAGACTCCTCGTATGCCCAAGAAGTTATTTGGCGTGACGGTTCAAAAACCTATAAAAATGGCGCGGAAGTCCTTATCGAGACTAAAATGTATTCATTCGTAGCCACAGCCCGGAACGACTATTGCCCGACAACTTCCTCCGCCACCTGGGTGGTGGAAGGACATGCGCGTATCAGGGCTGCCGGTGTAGGCTATGATGACCCTCAATCGCTCAATCTCTGTAAAGGCGCGACGATTGACCTTAATTCGCTGTTGCGGTTTTTTGTAACAGACGATGAAAACACATCCTATCCCGCCACCTACCTTGAAGGAACGGCGACTTGGACAAGCGGCACGCAACCGGTTGCCGATGCAGCAAATTATAAAATACCGGCATGGGAATGGGTAGCAGCGACCGTAACGGCAAAAGTAGCCCATACTTCTGTTTGCGACGGCATGCAAATCTATACGATACCGCCAACGGTGGTAGGGTTTCCAATAGCAGGCTACCCAACTACTGCAAGCGCTTCCTGCAACTACAGGGATTGCCCCGGCGACCCGGTTGATATACGGATTTTTTTAACTACCTATTGTAACGATACCATCAAGGATGTAAATATTACTTATGCCGGTAATAGCGTCGGCGCTTATTTGAGTTATCCGCCAACTCCCCATGAACATACTTACCTGTGCGAACCTATACCCGATGGTGCAAAATATACGGTATACCTCAAGACTACGGCATTGGATACGACAATGTATGTGTCGCCCACACCGGTAGACCCGCCAAATGTCGTCAACTGGCCGGTTGATATGTGCAAGGGGGAGGAAAGCGTCGATTTTTACATTACTACCGATTGCGATGAAATATCAACGATAGAGTGGACGGTAATTCCTGCCGCCGTAAGTAAACCGGTATTGCAACCCAACTACACGTCGCATTCGTGGACTTACTGGCTGACGGCTACGGAAAACGCCACCTATACCGCAAAAATTGAGTACCGCCGGAAAGGCAAAACCGTAAATTCCGATACAACAATATTCATAACGCTTCCATTGGCTATCCGCCCTTCCATGTTTTATTTGCAAACTTCGCCATCCGAAATATGCAACGGCGATAGCGCTTTCGTTGTTATTACAAGCGACTGCGATAGCATTGTAGCCGTTGATGGGTGGAATATCGCTACGCCGGCTTATATTGGACGGAGTAAAAAGATGATGGCATATGAAACAACCGTAAGCCAAAATATGCTGGTTCAGGCGCGGGTAACTTACTATGACCAGTCAACAAATATGAACAGTACGACATACGTAGCCGGACAGCTAAATGTGCGCAATTACCCGCCGGCAGTATCGCCCGCTTCCTATAACCTTTGCCGTGGAAGTAAAGACACAGCCCGTATTGTAGCAGACGATTGCGATTCGATTGTGAAAGTCGTATGGAAAGACAAGCAGGGCGGCGTAACAATATCCCCACAACCGTCCCTGAATCCTAATTACCCGCCAACGCGAACCGAGTGGCAATACATTTTATCACCCAACGATTCCATTACCTATATAGCGGAAATTGAATACATGCGCTCATCGGAAACAACAACCCAAACAGTTCCCGTAGAAGTTTTCGTTAGCGTCCGCGAACGCCCGCATATCTTAAAAAGGGATACGGTTCCTGTTTGCGAAACGGATGCAGCGGTTTATTTGAATAAATATGTGGACAGCGCATTAGTAAATATGAATACCATAGACTGGCTCGGCTATCCGAATGCCATAGCTTCAAATTCGCAGTATGCGCCGGAAAAAACGTATCAGGTACAAGCCGAATATGCCTACTTATGCTCGGAAATGACTACGCTCGCCGGTGCGCCCGAACAATTGACCGTACTTTTCCAGACGAGCAAAAAACCCGCTTTTCAAGCGCCTGCGCCCAATGGAACTTATTGCCAAAACAACATTCCCCTGAAAGCCGTCGAACAGTTTACGGCGTATAAATGGATATTGCCGGGCGGCATTGAAATTGACAAACCGGATACCATTTATTCCGCCGCTACCGCTGGGGAATTTAATTTTACTTTAACCGCCAAAAATGAATGCGGCGTCAATTCAACGGACAGCAAAGTATTTTTATCCGCCATTCCGTATGTTACGGCGCTAAATCCCGTAATTGAAGCTTGCGAAGGTTCTACCGTCACATTGGCTTTAAGCGATTACGAACAAACAGGAATGATTTCATGGAATGAACCCTCTTTTGGGCAGGCAGAACCGGTGATTACCGTAACAACTCCGGCGACTTACATTGTGTCGGTAACCAATATCCCCTGCCCGACCGCCTATGACACCATAGTGGTAAACGTTATCCGCCTGGCGCACGTGGAAGCAATGGACGACATTGATGTGTGTGAAAACAGCGAACTGACGTTAAGCGTAAAAAGTTGGAACGGCGAAAACTTGGGCTGGGTGAAAGCGGAAGGCAACAACATTTTCATACCCGTAGCCAACACGGTTTTCCCGGTAACCGCTCCCGGCACGTACATTGCCATTGCCAGCAACCAGTGTAACCGCGCCTCCGACACCGTGCTGGTAACGATGACGCTCTTGCCGTTTGTCAGCATACGCACGGATACCACTTCATGCCTTGGGGATACCATTACGCTGGTAACAGAAAGCCTCAACGGAACGCCGGCTTGGTTTACGGACGGCAGGCGGGTAGAGCCAAAGATTACAATAGTTGCAACGCCGACTGTGTATACCGTCATCGCATCCAACAAATGCGGCGAATCGGAGCCGGCAAGCATCACTGTCTTTGCGCGTCCGCCGATAGCGGTTAAACCCGCACAGATGCCGGCGTTCAAAAACAATACTTATTACGATATCCGGTTCAGCGCCGAAAATGCCATGCACCCGGTTTCCTACAGCCTCAACGGAAACCTGCCGGCAGGATTGGTATTTAAGTCCGACGGCTCTATTGTCGGCTTCCCCAGATTGTCGGGAAACAACTATTATGATTATCCGCTAACCATAATGGCGAAAGACGCCGGCAATTGCCAGGCGGTTTATGATTATATTTTATCGCCGGCATGGTCGGCTCCCAATGCTTTCCTGCCGGGAAGCAGCGGTTTCAATAGCGTATTCCTGTCGGAATACCAGTTGGAAATATATGACCGCAGCGGGCACTTGGTACATGAAGGATATGGATGGACAGGCATAGACCAGAACGGGCGGCGGGCGCCGGCAGGCACGTACTATTATAAGGTAATTATTCCACAAAATAGCCATAATCATGTAACCCGTTATTTTTCGGGCTATATAACCGTATTGCCCCAATAATTGCCTATATTGAATGAAAAAACGATATCGCCTCATACTATCTTTTTCCCTTTTGCCGGCAACCGCTATTGCATTACTGGCGCAAGACGGGTTTGACAATAATTACAAATGGTTAAACCGTTCGCTGATGAACCCTGCGGCTACCGGCAATATCAATTATTTTGAAGTAAGCGCCATCGCCCGCAAACAATGGATAGGCATGGAAGGAGCGCCCGGTACATTATTCCTGAACGCGCAAAATTTATTTGCCCCCGTGTCGTCGGGCGCCGGCTTCACGCTCATCAATGACTATATCGGATTTTACTATACCCTGAATGCAAAACTTTCGTATGCCTACCACCTGAAATTAGGCACGAAAATGGCGTTAAGTTTCGGGCTGGCGGGCGGCATATTAACGCAGGGACGCGACGATGCAAGCGTATATTTGAATGACATGTCGGAATACACCCCTTATCCGCGCACGCTCCTGCCCGACTTTGACACCGGCGTGGAATTCCGTTACGAAGGAATCCGTGCAGGACTTTCCGCCCTGCATCTTAACATCAATTCCGACAGGGTGGAATACGCCTACAACCGTGTATTTAATGCGTATGCCAGCATACGTATTGACATCAATGAACTGGTATCCATCATGCCGCTTACGCTGGTTTCGTATACGAACGAACGTTTTAGCGGGGAAGGCGGAGCTATCCTGTACTTCCGGTTTCCGCGAAAAGCCGTTTCAATGGAACGCCTCGACCGGGTTGTAAAAGACCGGTACGACCGTTTTTGGGCAGGCGCCAATGTTAGCTGGTTGGGTAATCTGCAAGTCATGGCGGGATTATTCGTTACCGAACAATGGCGATTGGGATATTCTTTCGGATATACGTGGAACTTGAAAACGGTCAAAGCGGCAACCTCTCATGAAATACTGCTGTCATGGCGGATAAAGACCTCCGAACCGCGACGCTACCTCTGCTTGGATGATTGTGAATAAATCCTGAAATAAAAAACCAGCCCATGGCAAATGGGCTGGCACGCCGTTTATACTCCCTGTTTAGTATCTTGCCTCGTCTGACACGGTTAATTTTTTGCGTCCGCGGCGGCGGCGGGCAGCCAGTACGCGACGGCCGTTAGCCGTAGCCATTCTTTCGCGGAATCCGTGTTTATTGCGGCGTTTACGTTGCGATGGTTGAAATGTCCTTTTCATTACTCAAAAATTTTGGACTGCAAAGATAATCCTTTTTTTGAAAACTACCAACTCTTTTTTAGGATGAGGTCAATTGGCAGGTTCAAATAACAAATACAAGTATATTTTGGGAATACTCCGAAACACGATTTTTTTCTTATCCCAAGCGCATCGTCACCTTCGCTTTTAACGAAAGGAAAATGGCGTCGCCAGCCTGCACCGACGCATTCACCGGCCACTCGCCGGCTTGTGGTACGTAGGTGCAGTGTATTTCCAGTAAACGGTGTTCGCCGGGCAGGATAGTTCTGGAAAATTTGCAATTTTGTATGGTCGTGAAACGTACTTCTTTTTCCAAAGCATACGCTATGCATTCCTTTATCACCTGCAACGTGAATACGCCCGGTACAACAGGCTGTCCGGGAAAATGCCCGGCAAATACAGGATGTTGTTCATTGAGCCGCACCACCGCCCGGAAAGCTGCATCGTCTTTGGAAAATTCTTCTATGATGAAAAAGTTGTTGAGGAGCATTTTTTTGTTGAAAGTTGAAACTGGCTGGCGCGCCAACCTAATTCTTAATTCCTAATTTTTAATTCCTAATTCAACTATGCAAGTGCACGTCTTTCACGGCGCGACCTGAGGGTTCGTTCATTTTGCGGAAAGCTTCGTCCCATTCCAACGCTACAGGCGTGCTGCAAGCCACCGACGGCACCGACGGCACACACTGCGCCGCCGAGTCGGAAGGGAATAACTCGGAATAGATAGCGCGGTAATAATATTCCTCTTTATTTTGCGGCGGATGGATAGGAAAGCGTTCGGCACAGGCGGCCATTTGTTCGTCGGTAACGGCTTTGGCGGTCATTTCGCGCAGGGTGTCAATCCAGTTGTAGCCGACGCCGTCGGAAAACTGTTCTTTCTGCCGCCATGCCACGCTTGCGGGCAGGTAATGTTCAAAGGCTTTGCGCAGCACCCATTTTTCCATTTTTCCATTTCCCGCCATTTTATCTTTCGGGTTCAGCCGCATGGCCACGTCCAGGAACTCCTTGTCAAGGAACGGCACGCGCCCTTCCACGCCCCATGAAGCAAGCGATTTGTTGGCGCGCAGGCAGTCGTAAAGATGCAGTTTGCTTATTTTGCGGACGGTTTCCTTGTGGAATTCCTCCGCATTCGGCGCCTTGTGGAAGTACAGGTAACCGCCAAACACTTCGTCGGCGCCTTCGCCTGAAAGCACCATTTTTATGCCCATAGATTTAATAATTCGCGACATCAAATACATGGGTGTGCTTGCCCGCACGGTGGTTACGTCGTAGGTTTCGATATGGTAAATCACGTCGCGCAGGGCGTCCAGTCCTTCCTGAATGGTGAAATGTATTTCGTGGTGCACCGAGCCGATGTGTGCGGCAACGGCTTGCGCCGCTGTCAGGTCGGGCGAGCCTTCCAGCCCAATGGCAAACGAGTGTAACTGCGGCCACCATGCGTCCTGCGTATTGCCGGACTCTACGCGCTTGGCGGCATATTTTTTCGCTACCGCCGAAATAATCGACGAATCCAGCCCGCCGGAAAGTAATACGCCATAAGGCACGTCGGTCATTAACTGCCGTTCTACGGCGGCTTCCAGTGCGCCGCGCAAGGTGTCAAGGTCGGTGATGTTGTCTTTCACATGCTCGTAATGTTCCCAATCGCGCGTGTACCATTGCACCGGCTTTCCGTCGGGACTGTAGTAGTATTGACCGGGAAGGAATTCTTCGATTTTAGCGCAGTATCCTTCGAGCGCTTTCAGTTCGGAGGCTATGTAGTAAGTCCCCGCCGCATCCCAGCCCTGATAAAGGGGAACAATGCCGATGTGGTCGCGGGCAATCATGTAAATATTTTTTTCGATGTCATACAACGCAAAGGCAAAAATACCGTTCAGGTCTTCGAGGAAGCGCGGTCCCTTTTCCCTGTACAACGCCAGTATGACTTCGCAGTCGGACTGCGTGAGGAATTCGTACTGTCCTGCCATGCGCCGCCGGATTTCCCGGTGGTTGTATATTTCGCCATTTACCGCCAGCGCCAGCTTGCCGTCTTTGCTGTAGAGCGGTTGCTTGCCCGATTGCGGGTCAACAATAGCCAGGCGTTCATGCGCCAAAATCGCTTTATCGTTTGAAAAAACACCTGACCAGTCGGGACCGCGATGACGTACCTGTTTCGACATTTTCAATACTTGGGGGCGTAACTCCTCCTGCGTTTGCTTTATGTTAAAAGCGCCAACAATTCCACACATATATAGTAAGTTTGTAAATAGGCTTGCAAAAGTACGCATTTTATAAAGAAAAACAAAACTTTTCTAAAATATGGAATTAAGTTTGTATCTTCGCACCTCCGAATATAAACAAAAATACTATGTCAATAATCACCGATGCCTTAAAGAAAGCCGCCGTCCAACTGGCGCAGGACAACGTGCCGGAATATAAATTCATACCGCGCCCGGAATACCTGCTGCCGAATATTGATAGCATTGGGGAGTTAATGAATACGGCAAAAGCGATACTCTTCCCGGACTTTTTCGGCGGGGCGAACGGCAACGATATGGAGCGGTTGTATTCCTTGCTCAACGAACAAATCAACCGGGCGCTTTGCTGTTTCGGCGAACTGGACAATATGGAAAAAACCGCGCCGGAACTGGCGTTGGCATTTATCGCCCAACTGCCGGAAATAAAACGGCTACTGGCTACGGACATCAAGGCGGTATATGATTGCGACCCGGCAGCTACCGGCCACAGCGAAGTACTGTTCTGCTATCCCGCCATTCAGGCAATGACGCATTACCGCATAGCGCACGAATTATTGTTGATGAAAATACCGGTATTGCCGCGTATCATTACGGAACTGGCGCATTCCGCCACCGGCATTGACATTCATCCGGGTGCGAAAATCGGGGAATATTTCAGTATTGATCATGGAACCGGCGTGGTCATTGGCGAAACCTGCATCATCGGCAATCATGTACGGCTTTACCAGGGCGTAACGCTCGGCGCAAAGGGATTTACGCTGGACAACGACGGCTTTCCGGTGAATATACCGCGTCATCCCATTATTGAAGACCATGTGATTATTTATTCCAATTCCACTATTCTGGGACGCATCACCATCGGGCACAATTCCGTCATCGGGGGGAACATTTGGCAGGTATACAGCGTGCCGCCGCACTCGCGCATAATTCAACGGAAAGCCACCGCCGCTTTCACCGACGGGCTGGGGATATA
>JAITKG010000083.1 GCA_031278495.1 Prevotellaceae bacterium
AGTAACCGGTGTAAGGCTTACACCGGTCGTATGAAGGTTGCAAGTAACCAAACATAGACATCGTTTGGTCGTATGAAGGTTGCAAGTAACCAAACATAGACATTGTTTGGTCGTATGAAGGTTGCAAGTAACCAGACACAGGCATTGTCCGGCTTCCCGCAACGTGCGGGGGCGTGTACGTAATTGGCTGGTTATCAGAAACTTGGGGGGGGGGGGGTAAAATTAAACATCCGGAAACCGGCGCATTCCGCGCGGCGCACGGAGGCGCGGAACAGGGGGGCGGTGGTGTTCAAATTTACGTTCATTGTGTTTTGAATTTCCGGCGTAAAGGTAGGAAAAAAAAATTGTTATACAAATTTTTTTTAGATTAAAAGTTGAAAATGGCGGCAGGGTAAATTCAAACGGGTAATGCAACTGTTAACCGGCAGGTACGTCAAGAACAAACACCCGGTTGCGTTAGATACTGACCCTGCCGCCGCCTGCTTACAGTACGGCTATTTGGCAGTTGCAGGAATATTTCATATATTTGCACAACTTTTAAAACTTTTAAATTAAAAACTATGGCTTACAAAATCACAGAAGATTGTGCCGCATGCGGCACATGTGCAGATGAATGTCCGGTGGGTGCAATTTCTCCGGGTGATATCTACCAAATAGACCCCGAACTGTGTACCGATTGCGGTACGTGCGCTGACGCCTGTCCAATGGGCGCTATCCAACCATCGTAATTTTTTTACCATACGCATAAAAATCCCGTACATAAATGCGGGATTTTTTGTTTTCCTATCCATTCAGGATAAAAGCATCCGCATCTTTCCCAGCCGGGAATTTAGCACGGAAGGTATTCAATTTTTCCAACGATAGCGTGGCGATTAAGGTATCCCCGTCGTTTCCGGCGGCGGCTATAACCGTTCCCTTGCAGTCAATAACCTGCGAATGCCCGTTGTGCGCAATGCCTGCGCCGTCCTTTCCACAACGGTTGACGCCTGCCACATAGCAGTGGTTTTCGATAGCGCGCGCCGGCAACAAAGCGTCCCATGCGTTGATACGGGCGGCAGGCCAGTTGGCAACGTATAATAACAAATCATACACATCGCCGTAGTTACGGCTCCACACCGGGAAACGCAAATCATAACAGATGAGCGGGCAAATGCGCCAGCCTTCGTATTCGACAACCAGCCGTTGGACGCCGGCAGTGTAGCGTTGCGGTTCTTCGCTCATGGAAAACAGATGCCGCTTGTCGTATTTTTTATACGAACCGTCGGGAAAAACAAAAAACAAACGGTTAAAATACTTTCCTCCTTCTTCGGCGATTATGCTGCCGGCGATAGCTATTGCTTTCCGGATGGCGGTTTCACGCAACCATCCCAGGGCGTCGCCTTCTTCCGTTTCCGCCAGTTTTCCGGGCTGCATGGAAAACCCTGTGGAAAACATTTCCGGCAACGCCGCCAATTGCACATCGTCCGGCAAGGCATTTATCCTGTCCGTGCAATATTGCAGGTTTGCATGCCGGTCTTCCCACACAATATCGGTTTGCAACAGGGCAATTTTCATAACAAAATTTAACAGTCGCTACAAATTTACGCAAAAAAGCCGGTACGCCAACTTTTATGCCCTGCCTGATTTACCCGTTCGTCAGGACAATCTGCCGCGCCCTGTTGACCGTGTTGCGTCCCGTTGGGCGTTAAAAATTTTTCTTATCTTTGCATTCCTTTTTTGATTGAATACATTTTTAAGCTATGAGCAGTACACCGGGCGGGGCGACCAGCCAACAAACAGGCAAATCAACAAATAAATATAAAGGTATGAAACGTATTTTCATTTCATTGGCATTGCTTGCGGGGGCGACAGTAGCCTTGCAGGCGCAGGAAACTATCAGGTTCGACAAATCCGTTCATGATTTCGGCAATGTGCCGGAAGAGGGCGGCGCGGTAACCTATTCTTTTGAATTTACCAACACCGGCAACATCCCGCTGATTATTCAGGATGTGGCGGCGTCGTGCGGCTGCACCACGCCCGGCTGGTCGAAAGAACCTGTTGCGCCGGGCGGGCGCGGTTTTGTAAAAGCCACTTTCACGCCGTCGGGTGCGGTGTCGTTCGACAAGAGTTTGACGGTTACTTCCACCGGTACGCCCAATGTGGTTACCTTGCGTATACGAGGAATGGTGGTAGCGAAAATGCCCACGACCGAAGAAGCCTTCCCTGTTGCTTACGGCGCTTTGCGCCTGCGCAGCGACGTGCTGCCGATGGCGCGGATTATGCAGGGGCGCGCGAAAAAAGATTCGCTCGAAATTATTTATACCGGCGGATCGCCGCTGGCATTGTCGTTTAAGGATGTTCCGCCGCAAATAAAATTGGAAACCGTAAATGCCGGCAACAAAACGTTTATCCGCTGTACTTACAATACCGTTGCCGCCAAATCGCAGGAATGGGGCGCGGTGAAATATCCGGTACGTATCGCCGCCAATGGCAAAGACGCAGGCCGCCTGACCGTCACGGCAACGATTGTGCAGGATTTTTCCAAACTCACTGCCGCCGACTATCAAACGATACCCGTTGCCACCGTAGCCAACCCAACGGTTCATTTCAAAGAACTGGCGAAAGGCGCTTCCTGTACCGTTGAATATACGCTTGCCAATACCGGCAAAAGCGAACTGGTGATTTATAAAGCCGCATCGGAACATGCGAATATCAAAATCACGCCGCCCGCTACAGTGAAGCCCGGCGAAAAAGCGACCATTAAAGTGGAATTAGACACGAAAAATGAAACAGCCGGCGACAAGCTCTATTCGATACAACTTGTCACCAATGCCCCTAACCAGGCGTTGCTCTCGCTGATGCTCACCGGGAAAATAAACTAAAAATTCATTGGCGCCGGAGGAATTAAGAATTGGGAATTGGCTGGCGCCGGAAAAGTGAAGAACTAATAAGAGCACAGGCTTTCGTATGCAAATAAGCACATAAAAATCAAAAAATGAACAGTGCGCTCACAGTAAACGACGGAATAGAGCAACCGCCAATGGTCAATCCCCATGTGGACGGGCTTTTTGAGAAACGCCGGCAACCTTTGCCTGCCGTGGCAGAATATGTGCGCGGCATCCGGGAAGGGAATATCACTATGCTGAGCCGCGCTATCACGCTTATTGAAAGCCGCCGCCCCGACCATCAACCAATGGCGCAAAAAGTGCTGGCAGCTTGCCGCCCGTTTTCCGGGAACTCCATCCGGCTTGGTATCACAGGCGTTCCCGGAGCGGGAAAAAGTACGTTCATCGAAGCGTTTGGCGGCATGATTACCGCCCGCAACCACCGGTTAGCCGTACTTGCCATTGATCCGGGCAGCGAGCGCAGCAAAGGCAGCATACTGGGCGACAAAACACGGATGGAAACCCTGAGCGCCGACCCGCGCGCATTTATCCGCCCCAGTCCCGGCACCGGCTCGCTGGGCGGCGTTGCACGCAAAACGTATGAAACGGTCATCCTCTGCGAAGCCGCCGGGTTTGATTATATTTTCATTGAAACCATAGGCGTGGGACAGTCCGAAATAGCGGTACATTCCATGACCGATTTCTTCCTGTTGCTGATGATTTCCGGCGCGGGCGATGAGTTGCAGGGCATCAAGCGCGGCGTAATGGAAATGTCGGATTTGCTGCTTATCAATAAAGCCGACGGCAGCAATATGGAAAAAGCGATACAGGCGCAGGCGCAATACCAAAGCGCGCTCCACCTGTTCCCCGCGCCCCCTTCGGGATGGACGCCGCATGCGCTCACCTGTTCGGCGCTGGATAAAACAGGGCTGGAGGATGTATTGCAGGAAATAGGAAACTATGTGACCCTGACCAAAGCCAATGGCTATTTTGAGCAACGACGCCGCGAACAGGCGCGTTACCGTATGTACGAAACCATCAACGAAAATTTGCAAAATACATTTTATAATAACCCAACGGTGGAGGCAAAATTAGCGGACTTGGAACAGCAAGTCGCCAACGGCGAACTCAATCCCTATGACGCCGCCGCACAATTACTCGCATTAAAGAGCGATTAAGTGATTAAGTGATTAAGCGATTAAGTGATTAAGCGATTAAGTGATTAAGCGATTAAGTGATTAAGTGATTAAGTGATTAAGTGATTAAGTGATTAAGAGCGACAAGCGCACAGTATTTCTAAACAACGCTGACTATATTAACTCCTTTACATACGCTAACCCCTTTAACCCCGTTAACTGCATTAACTCCTTCCCCCATGCTTGACATACTCAAAAATACTTTTCTCATCACCGGTCTGGTTATGGTGATGCTGTTATTGATTGAGTATATCAATGTGCGGTCGCACGGGCATTCGTTGAAACGCTTGCAGCAGTCGCCGCTGGGGCAGGTGGTCGCAAGCGCATTGTTGGGACTTGTTCCCGGCTGTATTGGCGGCTTCGCGGTGGTGTCGCTTTTTACGCACCGCCTGCTGGGGGTCGGCGCGCTGGTGGCGATGATGATTGCCACTACCGGCGACGAAGCGTTTATGCTGCTGGCAGCATCGCCGGCTGTGGCGGCGGCAGTGTTTGCTATTTTATTTGTCATGGCTGTGGCGGTAGGATGGACGGTGAACCGGTATGTGAAAACTTTCCCGCGCTCGTTTTCGTCGCATTCATTCGAGGTACACGCGCATGAACATACATCATGCGGGAAATCATTTTCAGGCATACTGAAAAATTTTTGCCCCCTTTCGTGGCGGCGTGCCGTGTTGCTCGGCGGGTTATTGGTCTTTGTGGCGGTGCTGTCGCTCGGGCTGTTTGACCACCGGCATATTTTGGAAGGCAGCCCATGCCCCGAACCGGGGAATATATTCTTCAGCGAACGCTGGCTGAACTTGCTTTTTGCAGTTGCCAGCATGCTGGCGCTATTCCTGATAGCTTCGGCAGATAATCATTTTTTGGAAGAACACCTGTGGAAACATGTGGTAAAAAAACATTTCCTCAAAATCTTCCTCTGGACGCTGGGCGCGCTTGCAGTAACGCACCTGCTGCTGGCGCAGGTACACATCCACGACTGGATGAGCGACAACCAGCTGCTGATATTGCTCATTGCCATACTGGCAGGTATTATTCCCGAATCGGGACCGCACCTGGTTTTTATTTCGCTGTTTGCCGCAGAAGCCATTCCGTTCAGCGTTTTATTGACCAACTGCTTCGTGCAGGACGGACATACCGCCCTGCCGCTTCTTGCAGAAAACCCCCGCGCATTTATTTGCGTCAAGGGGTTGAAAATGCTCTTAGGACTGGCTATCGGACTGAGCGGTTATTTCTTCGGATTTTAAAGCGTCTTGTGAGAAGGGTTGCGGTGTCGGAAGACCTCCTTTCCGTCTTTTTTCAACGTCATTTCGCCGTGCCATTCCGTATACTCATATTGCGGGTTGGAATATTTGATGCCTGAAGCCATCGTGTCGCCCTTCATCTCAATGATTTCACCGTTGAATACGAAAAGCGCCGTATTGTTTTCTTCATCGAACGACATTTCAAGAATAGAGCCGGCGCTATCAACAACAGCGCTTTGCGCAAGATTATCGATAAGGGTGGCAGTTTTGTCCAATTTGTCTGAATTTTGCTGTTTGGAGGAATTATGCCCCTCGCAAGACACTAAAAACACGCCTGCAACAGTGGCAATAAATAAAATTTCTTTCTTCATTTTTCTTTTTTTTTATTTGTTTTACAATTAGTTTGCATCCTTTAAAAAAACGCTTATACCGTTACTGGAAGAAGGGTTAAACAAAATTAACGAAATTTTTTGGATTTTGCTATCTTCAAAATACTATAAAAATGGTATTGCGCCCTTGCAAAAACACCCCTACCTTTGCGCTCGCAATTTGACAATGCAAATGGATATATTTTATGATAATTTAATGTTTGTTTAGTGTTTGGTTAAAAAGGGAATCGTATTTTTGCGCCTGTAATTAGACAACAAAATGAACATAACAACGGCAAATATGAACAGGCAAGACCAAATGTATATGCAATTGCAAACGTATATGTGGAGATATCCACCAGCCGGAGTATATAGTTTACGATAACAATACTAAAAAAACTTAAAAACATCCGGCAAAAAAGCCGGATGTTTTTTTTTAAAATTTAACCGTTACGAAATGCGCATTTTTTTACTGATATAAAGATTGTTCCCTTACCCCCCTGCTTTCCGCAGTTAGTTGACTTACTCAGTCAAAAACGGCACAGGGCTCACGGCTCAAGGTCAACGGATTAGCGAAGCTAATAAAAACAGGCGGGACGAATTTGAGGAAAAAAGCGGAAAAAAACGCGCAAAAGGAAAATGACACTAACTATAAGAAAAACCTAAGAAAATCAACCATTGCAGAAAGAATAAGAGCGGACGAAAAAGAGGATGAAACAGGTTATTTTTTACAAAAAAGAAATTATCGGCAAACAATAAAATAAATTGAATACCAATAATAAACGCGAGGACTACAATATAAAGGGCAAATGAAGTAGCCTTCAAAAAAAATAACTGGCAATAAATAACTTAAGAGGATTTTTGACTGAGTAAGTCAAAATAAGAAAACAAATAAATTATAACTTAAAAAATCAACGCTTATGAAAAAAATCACATTGTTTTTAGTAAGTTTGGTATTTGCAGGCGTTAGTGCGCTGTGGGCGCAGAACGTGCAAATATCGGGAATCGTAACCGACGCCGCTGACGGGCAACCGTTGCTGGGCGTATCGGTGGTAGTAAAAGGGACGCCGGTAAGCGTCCTGACCGGCGTGGACGGCCGCTACACCATCAGTGTACCTGCCGACGCCACGCTGGTATTCTCGTTTGTGGGGCTGGAAACGCACGAACAGGCGGTTGCTGGTCGTACCGTCATTAACGTCACGCTCAAAAGCGACGCCGTAACACTGAGCGACGTGGTGGTAGTCGCCTACGGCACAACCACCAAGGAACGCTTTACCGGCTCGGTGGCGGTGCTGAAAAGCGAAAAACTGCTGAAAGGCGAAACCTCCAACGTAACCAAAATCCTGGAAGGCGCCGTAGCCGGCGTGCAAACGGCGAGTTCTACGGGACAGCCGGGAAGCAGCGCATCTATCCGCGTGCGCGGGTTGGGTTCCATTTCGGCAAGCTCCGCGCCGCTGATTGTGGTAGACGGCGTGCCTTATGAAGGATCGCTTAACTCCATTGCATCGCAGGATATTGAAACGCTGAACGTCTTGAAAGACGCCGCCGCTACTTCCATGTACGGCGCGCGCGGATCCAACGGCGTGCTGCTGATTACCACCAAACGCGCCGAAACCGGCAAGGTGAAAATTAACTTTGAAGCACGCGCCGGCATAAATTCCCGCGGCGTACCGGCATACAACATGGTCACCAACCCCGCCGATTTTTATGAATTGAGCTGGGAAGCCCAACGGAACAACCTCCTGGAAGCAGGCACCGTGTATAATGTCGGGCAGATAACCAGCAATGGCCTTATTGAGGGGGCGCTGGGGCTGGGATATAATATATATAAAGGCGTAGCCGACGCCGAACTGATAAACCCCGTAACCGGGAAAATCAACCCGGCGGCAACCGAAAAGAAGTGGAACGAGAGCTGGCTCACAGACCCCTTCAAAAACAAACTCCGGCAGGAATACAACCTCAACGTGAGCAGCGGCACGGAAAACACCAACGCCTATTTCTCGGCGGGTTACATCAATGACAAGGGATATATCGACAAGTCGGACTTCTCAAGAATAAACGTGCGCGGGAAAATCGACCAGAAGTTTAAGAACTTCTTCAAGGCAGGCGTGAACGTAGCCTACGCGCAAACAAGTTCCAATGCGCCTGTTCCTTCGGGTGGCGGCAACGTTTATTCCAACATCTTCTTTTTCTCGCAAAGCATCGCCCCGATTTACCCAATATATAAGTATGACCTGGGAACCGGCGAACCCCTTTACAATTCCGACGGCTCGCGCGCCTACGACTTTGGGGCAGGGAACGTGAAAAACGGCATTAAGAACGGTACGGAAGTAAACGGCAGCACCGTAACAGTGCCGAACCGCCCTTACGCAGCAGAGCAAAACCCGCTCTATGTGTTGCAAAACGACTATACCCATTCGGTAACCGATAACCTGTCGTCACGCGCCTATGTGGAACTGAAATTCCTGGACGGCTTCACTTTCACCGCCAATATCGCCTACGACATATTTAACGTTACCTATAATGATTTCACCAACCCTACCATAGGCAATGGCGTCACTTATGGCGGTATCGGCAGCCGGTACAGCCAGCGCTATGCAGCCATCAATGCCAACCAGTTGTTGAATTATTCAAAAGAATTCGGCAAGCACAAGATCGACGTCCTGCTGGGGCATGAAATCAAAGCCGATGAAGAAATATATTTTGAAGGCACGAAAATGCAATTTTTCGATCCCTACAACCCCGAGCTGGGCAATGCCGGATCCATGAGCGGGCTGGACTCCTACACCGAAAAATACCGGTTGGAAGGCTTCCTCTCTCGCGCCGAATACAGTTTCGACAACAGGTACATGCTCTCGGGCAGCTTCCGCCGCGACGCCTCCTCGATATTCCATCCCGACGTGCGCTGGGGGAACTTCTGGAGCGTGGGCGCGGCATGGCGCGCCAAAGAAGAAGCCTTCCTTGCCGATGTGGAGCAAATCGACAACCTCCGCTTGCGCGCCAGCTACGGCACCCAGGGC
The DNA here is from genome assembly GCA_031278495.1 of Prevotellaceae bacterium. Classification (GTDB taxonomy): domain Bacteria; phylum Bacteroidota; class Bacteroidia; order Bacteroidales; family UBA932; genus JAIRKX01. Next base: position 8,690 of record JAITKG010000083.1, read on the forward strand.
AACGACGCCATTATAGATGCGTATGGCAACAGGTATTACAACCTCTACGTCGACCAGTATAACATCACTTCCGACGGCACCTACCCGTCGCCGGTGCTGGCGCTCAGGGGCGCGCCCGACCTGACGTGGGAAAAATCGACCAACCTCACCATCGGCTTCGAGTCAAGGTTCTTCGACAGGGTTACCCTCAACATTGATTATTTCATCAAGGAAACCAGGGACATGATTTACCAAAAACCGCTGCCCTCTTCATCGGGCGCCCCCTCGTGGATTTGGGACAACCAGATTGACATGAAAAATGCCGGCTGGGAATTTGAAGTAAACGTAGACCTCCTGAAAACCGCCGACCTCTCATGGAGCATAGCTGCCAACCTTACCACCCTGAAAAACGAACTCACCAAACTGCCCGCCGATAAAACCGACCCGGCAGGATACCGCGCCGGCAACTATTGGCGGAAACTCGGCGGGACGCTCTACGACCTCTACTACCCGCTGTATGCCGGCGTAGACAAAACAACCGGGAAAGCCCTGTGGTATAAAGATGTGAAAGACGCCGATGGAAATATCACTGGCAGGGAAACCACCGATAACTATAGCGACGTTACCTATTATGAAACCGGCAAATCGGCGCTCCCCAACTTCTACGGCGGCTTCTCGACCGATGTAACGGCATACGGCTTCGACCTGAGCATACAAACAGCCTTCCAGTCGGGCGGCTACGTGTATGACTCGTTTTACTCCGGCTTCATGCACGGCGGCGAAGCACCCGGCGAAAACTGGCACACCGACGCCTTCAAACGCTGGACGCCCTCGAACACCGATACCGACGTGCCGCGCCTCTCTGCCGGCGACAAGGATTTGAACGGCGCGTCCGACCGTTTCCTGATAAGCGCTTCCTACCTCAGCCTGAAAAACATCACGCTGGGCTACACCTTCCCAAGAAGCGTCATCGACAAAATCAAACTCCGCACGTTGCGCATCTATCTGAGCGGCGACAACCTCGGATTATGGTCGGCGCGCAAAGGATTAGACCCGCGCCAGTCGTTCTCCGGGACTACCGGCTCCGGTGTATACTCGGCGCTGCGCACCGTGTCGGTCGGATTATCAATCGGACTTTAACCTTTAAAAAAATGAATATTATGAAGACAAATAAACTTATACTCTTATTATTCGTGGTGTTCGCAGGCATTTCTTGCTCCGACGAATTTTTTAACGTAGAAACCACCCAGAATACCACCGCAGAAGCGGCTGCAAAAGCCGCCGACGAAGACCCCTCCAAAATAGCCTCGTTTATCGACGCGATATACAACGTGCTGGTGCAATACGATCTATACAGCACCAGCCACGATGCCTTCGGCTACATGGCCATCCTGCATGCCACCGACATGATGTCGGAAGACATTGTAATGACCCCGCTGCACTGGTTTAACTTCGACTACCTGCACAGTAACCGCGAATGGGATTACCGGCGCACCAACGTGATTTGGCGCTATTTTTACACTGCCATATCAAGCGCCAACAACGTGCTGGGAATGACCTCTGCAGAGTCCACTTCCAAAGACGTCCTGGTATTGCGCGGACAGGCGCTGGCGTTACGTGCGTTCTCTTACTTCTACCTGGTGCAACTCTACCAGCACGTCTATCCCGTAGTGAATAGCGGAACAGACCTGCCCGGCGTGCCCCTCTACTACGCAAACAATGAAGAACAGGAAAGCATCACCGCCCGCGCAAGCGTACAAACCATCCTCGCGCAAATTGAAGAAGACCTCACCACCGCCGTGGCAAACCTGGAAGGCTGGTCGCGCAGCAGCAAAAACCAGGTTGACTACAACGTGGCAAACGGGCTGCTGGCGCGCTACTGCCTGCTCACCCAGCAATGGAGCAACGCCATTGCCGCTGCGCAGAAAGCCCGTACGGGTTACCCCATCATGTCGGCAACCGGCATCTACGACGGCTTTTTTAACATCAACAACACCGAATGGCTGTGGGGCTTCGACCACAACGCCGAAACCACCACCCTCTACGCCTCGTTCTTCTCGCACATATCCAACCTCACCGGCGGATATGCCGGGCTGAATTATGCAGCCCGCCTTGTCGACAAGCGGCTGTATGAAAATATCCCCGCCTCCGATGCGCGCAAAGAGTGGTTCCAGAACGCTACTGCCTCGCTCACCCCCCGCACAACGCCAGCGAGTGCCGCCATATCCTGGAAACTTCCCTATGCCGCTTTGAAATTCGGCTACGACGGCGCCTTCGCGCAGGACTACCTTTACATGCGCGCCTCCGAACTGGTGCTCATTGAAGCCGAAGCCCTCGCGCACCTGGGCAGGGGCGGCGAGGCTGCTACCCTGTTGAGAACCGAACTGCTCTCGAAACGCGACCCGAGCTGGAACCAGTCCAGCGTAACGGTGGACGACGTGCACCTCCAACGCCGCATCGAACTTTGGGGCGAAGGATTTGCCACCTTCGACCTGAAACGCCTGAACAAGGGAATCGACCGCACCTATTCCGGAACAAACCACTATGCCTCCGCGCAATTCAAAATAGACGCCGGCGACAAACGCTGGATTTACCGGATCCCGCAATCCGAAATACAGGAAAACGCCGACATCTCGGAAGATGACAATAATGAATAACCCCATAAATAAAAGAAAATATTATGAAAAAATACCTTTACATACTCTTTACCTTCGCAGCGCCTTTCCTGGTAAGCTGCTCCGACGAGATACCGAACAAGGCGGATTATGACTTCACGCCCAACCCCGCCGCCCTGCCCACTGTGGGCATAACACTTGGCAAAGTGGGCGCTTACGACGCTGCGTTCACCGGCAGCGTAACGCTCGGCAGCGATACCTTTGTCCTGCAAAGGGGCTTCGTAGTTTCTACTACCGCCGATTTTGCACAGGAAAAAGTTGTGGAAGCCGACGCGCAGGCATTCCAAACCACGATTAACGGCTTGGAAAGCGGCAAAACCTATTATGCGAAAGCCTACGTTGCCACCTATAACGGCGTTGCATACAGCAACGCAACGTCCTTCAACACAAAAGTGGTAACGCCGCTGTTCGATATACAAACGGCAACCTCAACCGTTGCCGAGTGGATGAATTTTGGAAACGCCATCAGCGTGATTGATAAAGACGGCGACGGTCGGAGTTGGAATCTTACATATTACGACGCAGGCGGGACACAGGCTGTCTTAATTTCTTATTCGTGGTATAACAACAGCGTCCTTACGCCGGAAAACTACCTGCTCTTGCCGCCCTATACCATCAACAGCAACGGCTTATTCATCGTAACCATCGAAGCGGCAGACCCCGATTATCCGGAGGAAAAGGTCAAGCTGATTATATCCGGCGCGCCCATTACGTCCGACAACTGCCGCGCCGCCGAAGTGCTGGCGACACACACCCTGGCAAACGGCAATCCCTACACCATTAACGCCGACATACCGGAAAAATATGACGGCGAAGCCGTGTACCTGGGTATTGCCCACTACGACTGTACCGACCAGTATGCCCTGCTACTTACCGGCATCAAGGTAGTGCACGAGGAATAAGGAACGGAAATTCATGATTTGAAGATTTGAAGATTTAAAAATTTAAAAGTTTAAAAATTTAAAGATTTAAAAGTTTAAAAATCCAAAAAAAACAATAGCTAAAATCTTCAAATCTTCAAATCATGAATTTTTTAAATTTTGAAATCATTAAACGTGAAATTTTGGAATCTTTAAATTTTGAAATCATTAAATAACATTGGCGAAAAACTTTCCGGCTTTGGCGAAAAACTTTCCAGCCGTGGCGAAAAACTTTCCGGCTTTGGCGAAAAACTTTCCGGCTTTGGCGAAAAACTTTCCGGCCGTGGCGAAAAACTTTCCGGCCGTGGCGAAAAACCTTCCGGCCGTGGCGAAAAACCTTCCGGCCGTGGCGAAAAACCTTCCGGCATTTCATTTAAATCATTAAATTATAAATAATTAAATTAAAAATTATGGCTAACGACTACATCCCTGCAAAAGAAAAAGACTTTCACGACTGGCAACACCACTCGCTGGAATATGTGCAAACGAACAAAACGCGCTTCGGCATTTCGGACAGCGCGCTGGAGTCCGTGCTGACCAAACAGGCCGACTACGAGTCAAAGTACGCCGTGTCGGAAAATCCCGAGACGCGCACCAGCGCGAGCATCCTTGCGCGGAAGGAGGCGCGGGAGGGCTATGGGCGCGCGCTCCGCCAGCTCTTTAAGGGTTCTATCATCTATAACCTGGCGGTGACCGACGAAGACCGGCGCATCATGGGCGTCAAGATACATGACACGAAGCCTACGCCCGTGCCGCCGCCCACGAGCGAGCCGGAAGTTACCTTTAGCATCCCCTCGCCGGCGGTGATAGAAATTCACTTCCGCGACAAGGACGAGAGCGGCCGCGCCAAGCCCCACGGCATCCATGGCGCGGAAACAGCCTGGGGCGTGCTCGACGACAAGCCGGCAGACTGGGCGGAATTACCGCACTCGTCGTTTGCTACACACTCGCCGCTGCGCCTCACGTTCAACGGCCACGATCGCGGGAAGAAGTTCTACTTCGCCTTGCGCTGGGAAAACACCCGCGGCGAAAAAGGTCCCTGGACGGAAATCCTGGATACGGTGGTGCCGTAGAAAAATTGTCCTGATAAAAAGCATCTTCCTTAAACGATTTTTTGTAGTAAATAGATAGTGTAGGTTATTATTAGTTTAAGGAAAAGGAGGCCGCTACGGATAGCGGCCTTTGCTTTTATTCGTGCAGCGCGAAGTCAGGTACCAGGTATATAAAAAAGCGAAACAGGGATTTAATCCCTGTCCGCCTTTAACCTAACCTAAAATTTAACCCATTTGAAAATATTTTTATTTTCGAGTACAAAGGTACGACCGTTTTCTCAATCAAACATTAAACAAACATTAAATTGTCATTAAAATATATCCGGCGCTAACTGTTGCCGAAAACCAGCGTGTCATTGCCGAAATAATCTACTTTTACGGGCTGCTCCCTGTTTATTTTAGCCGCAAGGATTTGTTTCGCCAGTTCATTCAGCAATTCGCGTTGCAGGACGCGCTTTACCGGACGTGCGCCGTAAGTGGGGTCGTAGCTTTTCCCGACCAGGTAATCCAGCGCATAGTCCGAAACTTCCAATTGCACGCCGTTGCCGGTTTTCAGCATCGTCCGGATGTTTTCTAATTGCAGTTGCACGATGTTGCGTACGTCGTCGCGGGTCAGCGGGCTGAACATGATAATATCGTCAATGCGGTTGAGAAATTCCGGGCGAACGGTTTGCCTGAGCGTTTCCAGCGCTTCGGTTTTGGTGCGTTCCAGTAATTGTTCGCGGTTGGCGTCGTTGAGTTTTTCCATGTTTTCCTGAATCAGGTGCGAGCCGATATTGGACGTCATGATAATAATCGTGTTTTTGAAATCGACCGTGCGACCTTTGTTGTCAGTCAGGCGACCGTCGTCGAGCACTTGCAGCAGGATGTTGAATACGTCTGGGTGCGCTTTTTCGATTTCATCCAGCAGCACCACCGAATAGGGCTTGTGCCGGACAGCTTCGGTCAGTTGCCCGCCTTCGTCGTAGCCGACATAGCCGGGAGGCGCGCCTACCAGCCGGCTTACCGAATGGCGTTCCTGGTATTCGCTCATGTCGATGCGCGTTATCAAATTTTCGTCGTTGAATAGAAATTCCGCTAAAGCCTTTGCCAGTTCGGTCTTCCCGACGCCGGTAGTACCCAAAAACAGGAACGACCCGATAGGTCTTTTGGCGTCCTGCAACCCGGCGCGGCTGCGGCGCAAAGCGTCGGATACGGCTTGTATGGCTTCTTCCTGCCCGACGACGCGTTTGTGCAAGTCGGTTTCCATGTGCACTAATTTTTCGCGTTCGCTTTGCAGCATCTTCGACACGGGGACGCCCGTCCACTTTGCCACCACTTCGGCAATATCTTCCGAATCGACTTCTTCATCGACGAGTTCAAAGTTGCTTTCGGCTTTCAGCTTGTTCAGGCGTTCGATTTCCTTTTCCGCCTCCACAATTTTCCCGTAGCGGATTTCGGCTACTGCGCCGTAGTCGCCGCGCCGTTCGGCTTCTTCGGCTTTGAATTTTAATTCTTCGATAAGCTGTTTATTTTTTTGAATGGCGTCAATCAAGTCTTTTTCTTCTTGCCAGCGGGCGCGTTGGGCATTGCGCTGTTCGTTGATATCGCTGATAACTTTCGAGAGGTCGTCCACCTTTTGGGCGTCGCCTTCGCGTTTGATAGCTTCGCGTTCAATCTCCAGCTGGCGCACCTTGCGGTCCAGTTCGTCGATGGACTGCGGCACGGAATTCATTTCCAAACGCAGGCGCGCCGCCGCTTCGTCAATCAGGTCAATCGCCTTGTCGGGCAGGAAACGCGAGGTGATATAACGCGTCGACAGTTCTACGGCGGCAATAATGGCGTCGTCTTTAATACGCACCTTGTGGTGGTTTTCGTAGCGTTCCTTCAAGCCGCGAAGGATAGAAACAGTATCGGACTGCGAAGGCTCGTCGACCATGACCGTTTGGAAACGGCGTTCCAGCGCTTTGTCTTTTTCAAAATATTTCTGGTATTCGTCCAGCGTGGTAGCGCCTACGGCGCGCAGTTCGCCGCGCGCCAGCGCCGGTTTCAGGATGTTGGCGGCGTCCATAGCGCCTTCGCTTTTGCCCGCGCCAACCAGCGTGTGTATTTCGTCGATAAATAAAATAATTTCGCCATTCGCCGACACCACCTCGCGCACGACCGCTTTCAAGCGTTCTTCAAATTCGCCTTTGTATTTTGCGCCGGCAATCAACGCCCCCATATCCAGTGAAAAAATTTGTTTGGATTTCAAATTTTCCGGCACGTCGCCGATGACGATACGGTGCGCCAGTCCTTCGGCAATGGCGGTTTTCCCGACGCCCGGTTCGCCCACCAGTATCGGGTTGTTTTTTGTACGGCGGCTCAGGATTTGCAAGACGCGGCGTATTTCATCGTCGCGTCCGATAACGGGGTCAAGCTTCCCGCTGCGCGCCTGTTCGTTCAGGTTAATGGCATAGCGATTGAGCGCATCGAAAGTTTCTTCGGCTGATTGGCTATTCACTTTCGCGCCCTTGCGCACGCCGGCAATAGCCGCTTTCAGGTCTTTTTCGTTCATGCCGCTGTCTTTCATCAGTTGCGCCACCGTATCATTGTTTGCCAGCAGTCCTGTCAATAAATGTTCAACCGACACAAACTGGTCGCCCATGCCGGTGGCGGTTTCCTGCGCTTTTTGCAAGGCACGGCTGGCGTCGGCGGTCAGGTAAGGGTCGCCGCCCGACACTTTGCCGTAGCGCGCCACCAGTTCATTCACCTTTGCCGACAACGCCGGCACGACCACGCCGAGTTTACGCAACAACAACCCCGTGATGCCTTCCGTATCATTGAGCATCACGCGCAGCAAATGCCCCGTATCTACTGCCTGGTTGGAATTGTTTTGGGCTAATGTAATAGCCGCTTGCACGGTTTCCTGCGCTTTAATGGTATAATTATTCAAGTTCATAATCGTTTTCCTTTTTCTAAAGGCAGGTTGCAAATTCTTTGCCAAACCGCAAAGAATGACAGAATGACACAAACGCGTCACCCTTCACGCCTGTTGAACTTACCAACTGCTATGGGCGCATGCAACGGACGGCAACTTTTGACCCGCTATCGCAGGCAGTGCAATTCCAGTACATTGTCCTGTTGCATGACAAGCTATTGCCTCCCCCGTTGTCAAGTTGTATTATTATCCATCTGCTTCCATTCATTGAATGCCAGGAATCGCCGTCTCCTATTTCATGAGTAAGGGGGCATCTCCCTTTGGCAGCCCAGCCGTACTGGTTGCTTATCGGGCTACAAGAACCCCCTAAACTCCGCAAATCCTGCCACGCAGTAGTAAGATTATTGGATATACTCATGGCTAACGAATCCCAGTTGTCTATGCTTGGCTGTATCCACCCTGGGGGACAAAGGGCTTGTTGATTAACTTTATAGTTCTTATTAAATACTTCGTCAATCGTATAAAACCTTCCGCAAGAGTCTTCGCTACAGCTTTGAAAGAGTACACTCTTGTTTGTGGTATATTTTAAATTTTGCGCCAGCCACCATTTATTGTCGGGCATCAGTACAATTCTATACAACTTATTATCCCGTGCGTCTTTTATCCATGCTTCCCAATTCTTCTTGCCGGCAGTACGTTGGCGACAAAGATGTGTCGTATCAATGAATAGATCGTTATTGGTGTAGGGGCAGAGCAGAATGCCCGGGCAGCCCGTTTTATCGGTTAATGTTACCGGTGCAATATTTAGATTGGCGACGGGAATGCTGTATTCATCTACTTGTTGCTCCGAGCCGTCTGCGTCTATTAGTGTAAATGGCGGTGATCCTTGCAAAATATACTTTCCATTGCTGATTTTTCCATTCGGCGGGTAATCGCTTGCATAAACGCAGGCATTGAATTTTGCCGGAACGTTGCTTAATTGCAGTATAATTTGCCCGGTAAAATTAGCGCCGGGAATAACGCTTTTAACCCACACGCCGCGCGTATTGCCGGATACCCTGGAAACCGTAGCATTACCGGTAGTTTGTTGGGTTATTGTTGCGCCGGTAACAGCCGCCGGTATCCAATTATTGGAAAGTATGTTACCGGACAGGTTAATGTAATCTGCAAATACCCACACATTGGATAATTGTGTAGTATTGCGCCCTGTCCACGATAAATCACAAACGATAATTTTTTTGGAGAGATCGATAGTGGTGATTTTGATGTTTAGTGATTGTGCGCTTGCTGAAATGCCTGCAAGCAATGCAAAAAAAAGTAGGATTGTTTTCATTATTATTTATTGTTTATTTGTTGTTTATTTGTTATTATCATTTATTGTTCCGGGCAATTATGAAATAATTTACCAAATACAAACATTTCATAAAACAATCCCCCGCAGCATTTTTTATTTTGCCGCTAATTATTGCAGAATGTTCCAATAACACTTTCTGCAATGTTATTTTTCAACTTTTACTGTGCTTGATCCTTTTTCATTTAAAAAATTAAAAGAGGAAATGAGCGCCATACTTACGTAATTCGAGGTCTTGGAAACCTACAGTGCATATAAGCATAACAACCCATGTTCCTCTCCCAGCAAGGTTGCTTTTCCTTATATTCCTGCACTGTTGAAATTTCCAAGTTGCGAATTACTGGCAGAATAAAAGTTTAAAGCTAAATTTTTACAATATCATTCTCAGTATTTCAATGAACGATTGATTTAGCAGTACAAATATATTACTTTATTTTGTATCTACAAATTTTTATTGAAAAATTTTTTACTTCGGTATAAAATCGTAAATTTGTCCCGTTCAAACCATAAAATAATATGCAAAATGAAAAAAAATTTAGTAATCGCCGCTGCTTTATTACTGGCAGCGTGCCAGAACAGCCCAATAAACGAGCCTGTGAAAACATTTACTGAAATCGACAGCAAGGAAATTCCCGGAAATATCATACAAACCATGTCCAATGACTGGATGTTGATAACAGCCGGTACGCAGGAAAAATTTAATACCATGACCGCAAGTTGGGGCGCATTGGGGCATTTGTGGAATAAACCGGTGGCATTTTGTTTCGTGCGCCCGCAACGCTATACATTTGAATTTACCGAAGCGCAGGACTGTTTTACGCTCTGCTTCTTTGACGAACAATACCGCGAAGCCTTACAGATTTGCGGTACTCTTTCGGGACGCGACGTAAACAAAGTGGAAAAAGCCGGATTGACGCCGCGCATACTGGAAAGCGGCAATGTAGCGTTTGAAGAAGCACGGCTGATTATCGAATGCCGGAAAATTTATGCGGATTTCTTCGACGCCGGAAAATTTACCACCGGTGAAATAGCTTCCCGCATCTACCCGACCAATGATTTTCATAAAATGTATATCGGGGAAATCCTCCACGTGTGGGAAAAACGGTGAAAAGGTAAAAGGGTGAAAGGGTAGAAGGGTGGAAAAATACGATAAGTACACTTACTACATCTACAGCGGTGGCTACGCCTAACGTCCATAACTCCTCTAACTATATTTAACTTCTTTAACTTCTTCCTCACATGACCCTCTCTATTATTGTAGCGGTGGCGCGGAACCGGGCGATTGGCAAAAATAACCGGCTCCTGTGGCATATTTCCGAAGACTTGCGTTATTTTAAGCAAATCACTTCGGGGCATACGGTGATTATGGGGCGCAAGACATTTGAATCTATCGGGAAGCCGTTGCCCAACCGTACCAATATTGTTATTAGCCGCACGCTGCCGGCGGAAAACCACATTAACGTGGCGCCGGACTTAAACGCCGCCCTGTCGCAGTGCCGGAACGATACGGAAGTTTTTATCATTGGCGGCGGCAGCGTTTACCGCGAAGCTTTGCCGCTGGCGCACCGCCTCTACCTTACCGAAGTGCATGCCGACTATGAAGGCGATACCTTTTTCCCGGAAATTGACCGGCACTGTTGGGAAGAAATATCCCGGCAGGATTTCCCGAACGGCGCTGCTTTCCCTCACCCTTTCTCTTTTGTGGTGTACAGGAGATTTAAAGATTTCAAAATTTAAAGATTTAAGGATTTAAAGATTTCAAGCGGGACGGAAATGTATCCTGCTAAAAAAGTACATGCGGCTACTATCTTTTGCTATCCCTTCCCCGTGCCCCGTTCACCGGATTTCTACTTTCAGCATTTCTTTGCCGTTCAGGCAGGCGACGAGGCGGTCGCCCGGATGTAGCGTATCGCTCGTAAGGGAAGTATTGATAAAAATATAATCGCCCGTCCGGAGCGTGATAAATTGCGATATATGCGGTATTATTATTTCCGGCGTGTAAGCGATAGCGGCGTTTTGTGCGGTTTCTTTTCCGTTCAGCGTCCAACGTAGCGAACAATCATTTATAGCCGGAATTTCTGCCGCCGGAATCCATCCGGCGCTGACGGGCGCGGCGTAATCAAACGCATGGGCGCCGTCTGCCGGCTGGTGGGCGAGGGCGTATTTTTGCCGTAAATCATGCGCAAAAATATCCATTCCCACGCCAACAGCGTCGAAGTAGCGCGCGGCAAAAGACGCTCCGATACTGCGTCCCAAGCGGCTTATGCGCAATACTAACGACAACGTGGCACGCAAGTCCTGCGTATAATCGGGTAAAAAAAACGGCTGGTTATTGCGCAACAACGCGGTGTCGGGCTTGAGGAAGAAAACCGGCGGTGGCAACGGTTTCGGAGGAAAGGCGATAAATATAAGTTTCATGCAAATCAAACGGGCGCGGGTACAAAAGTAGAAAAACATTGCCGTTTGAACAAATATATTTTAATTTTCGTATTTTTGTACCTGTAAACTGTACGGATGCTCCGATACGCTTGATGTTGCATACCGCGCTATCCGGCTTTTTTTTATAACTGATGACATTTGCCCTGTGTGATTTCCTGTACTCGTACTGGTACGAACTCCTTTCGGTGTTGTATTACATCATTGCATTGTGGGTGATATTTTTTATGGTAGGCAAAAAATTAGACCCTATTAAAACTATTTCGTGGAGTATCGTACTGATTGCGCTTCCTTTTGCAGGGTTGATATTTTATATTTTCTTAGGACAAAATTACCGGAAAGAAAAAATATTCAGTTTGAAAGAAATTCGCGATTTGCTGGTCATCGACCAGTTGAGCAAACAGCAGATTGCCATGTTCCACAAGGCGGGGCAATATTCGCTGTCAGTGGAACGCTGCAAAAATATCATCACCCTGTTGCTCAATAACAGCAAGGCAATTTTCACCGAATATAATCAGGTGGATATATACAGCGACGGCGAAACCACGCTCGCTGCCATGAAAGCGGCTATGGAACAGGCGAACGATTCCATTCACCTTGAATCGTACATCATAGAAAATGATAAAATAGGCAATGAAATAAAAGATTTGCTGATACGGAAAGCGCGCGAAGGCGTGGAAGTGCGCGTGATTTACGACGATGTAGGCAGTTGGAACCTGTCCAAAAAATATGTACAGCTGCTCCGGCAGGAGGGCGTGGAAATAGTTCCTTTTGCCAAAGTGCACCTCCTGCACAGGAGCGGCACAAAGGTGAATTACCGCAATCACCGGAAAATTCTGGTGGTGGACGGATATATCGGTTTTATGGGCGGCATCAACGTGGCAGACCGTTATGTAACCGGCGGCAAGTTCGGCGCATGGCGCGATACGCACATGCGCATTGAAGGCGACGCTGTACCGTTTCTGCAAGCTATTTTTTTACTGGACTGGTATTTTGTAACGAAAAAACAGTTGGGGCAGCGCAAACGTTATTATCCCGTTGGCAAAAAACATGCCGCCTGCCCGATGCAAATCGCTTCGTCCGGTCCCGACAGCGACTGGGCAAGCGTGATGCAAGCCTACTTTGCGGCGATTGTGCAGGCAAAAGGACACATCTACATTACCACGCCTTACTTCACCCCGAACGAAAGTATCCTCACGGCTATCAAGACGGCGTCGCTGAGCGGCGTTGATGTTCGCCTGATTATTCCGGCGCGTTCCGATTCCAGACTGGTTTATTCCAGCACGCGTTCTTACTTTTCGGAGTTGCTCGAAGCCGGCATAAAAATATACCTGTTCCAAAAAGGTTTCAATCATTCCAAAGTGATGATGGTGGACGGATACTTTGCGGCAGTAGGATCTGCAAATATGGACATGCGCAGTTTTGAACACAATTTTGAAATTATTTCGTTGATTTACGATGAAGGCATTACCCGGAAATTGGAAGCCCAGTTCCACGAAGATATGAGTTATAGCCGGCTGGTGCGCTTGCGCTGGTGGAACAAGCGCAGCGGCTGGGCGAAAATGAAAGAAGCGCTGGCGCGCCTGTGCAGCCCGCTGTTGTAGTGTTAAGAACTAAGAACTAAGAGTTAAGAGTTGTGAAATAAGGGTTGAGAGGTGAGGACTAAGTTAGTTTGAAATTCGTAAATCTAAAATTATTTTGCTTTATGAACCATGTAAATATTGAAGATATTCTCTTCATGGATGTGGAAACCGTTCCGCAAGCCGCATCATACAATGATTTGCCGGAGCGCATGAAAACATTATGGGAAAAGAAAACGGCGTATTTGCGCGCCCATGACCAAACAGCGGAAAGCATTTATGAACGCGCCGGCATTTGGGCGGAATTTGGGAAGATTATTTGCATCTCGGCGGGGTTCGTGCGGACGCATAAAGAAAAAAAAGTTTTTCGCGTGAAATCATTTTTTGGGGATGATGAAAAACAACTGTTGCTACAATTTTGCGGCTTGTTGCATACTTTTCTTGCGAGAAAGAAAAGAGCGCAACTGTGCGCCCATAACGGCAGGGAATTTGACTTTCCATACATCGCCCGCCGCCTGCTCATCAACGGGTTGCCGCTGCCCCAAATATTGAATGTTGCCGGTCGCAAGACATGGGAAATACCCTTCCTCGATACTATGGAACTGTGGAAATTCGGCGACTACAAGCACTTTTGCTCATTGGATTTGCTAACGGCTGTCTTCAATATCCCCACGCCCAAAGACGATATGGACGGCAGCCAGGTAGCAGCCGTCTATTACGAAGAAAAAAACATGGAACGCATTGTGCGTTATTGCGAGAAAGACGCTATGGCGGTAGCGCAGCTGTTGCTGCGGTATCGCGGCGAACCCCTGCTGACGGAAATGGAAAAAGCGTGATTAAGGGATTAGGTGATTAGGTGATTAAGGGATTAAGTGGCTGGCGCCGGCGCTCTTAACTTAGCTCATAGTTCTTAACTTTTTTTTGTATCTTCGCAACTTAATTCAAAACTAAAAAATAAACAAAATGAAATTAGTAGCATTTTTACAGGCGGCAGGCGAAGCAGC
>JAITKG010000100.1 GCA_031278495.1 Prevotellaceae bacterium
AAAGCGCACAAGCCACCCTCAAAGAAGCTAAAAAAGCTATCGGATTCCGCACATTTTAATGTGCTAATGTGACTGATTATTTAATGTGACTAATTAGCCGCCGCGCCAGTCAGTTTCTAATTTCAAAATTTCAAAAAAACCCTAATATTAACAGGGCATAGCGTTGTTAGGAAGCAGTATTTTTTGCTTCTGTTCATGCTATAATTTTGGATAAAAATTACAGTTGGCGGAAACAACGAATAGCCATAAGGGCAACGTCCGGTACTGTTGTCAGCGTTTCGATTACATTGCAGACATTCCCTACGTTGTGCCTGTGGTCGATTCGGGCTATAGCATATCGATTTGCGTTATCCCACCAATGACAGTTATATGCTGCATGATTTCCGTATCCAACGCGCATTTTATTAGCCCATCCATAGTAGTCAGTTTTTGGCGTACAAGTACAAGTTGCGGAACGAAGTCTTTCACAAACAACGGAAGTCGTTGATGAAACGCTTGTAAAAAGTGTATTCCAATCACTCGTTATTGGCAAAACCCACTGGTTCGGGCATACTCCTTGTTTATTAGCTCCAAAACCGGACGTACCGCCAGATGCTATATTAAATTGGTCTGTAGTATAATATCTCCCGCATATTTCCGGCGTGCAGCCACTAATAGAAATGGCTTGCCCTGTCCCGGCATATTTTACATTCTGCGCCAGCCACCATTTACCATCAGGCATCAAAACAATGCGGTAAATCTCACTATCCCGGCTATCTCGTATATACGCTTCCCAATTTTTTGCACCTGTTGTGCGTTGTTGGCAAAGGTGCGTAGCGTCAATATATAAATCACTGCCAGTGTAAATGCAAAAGACGCCCGGACATTCCGTTTTGTCTCGTATAGTAGTGGGCGTAATGGTTAATGCCGAAGCTGCGAGTGTTGTTCCGGTTATTGTTTGGGTAGTTGTACCATTAGACGCTATCAACGTAAACGGCGGCGTGCCTTTAAATGTATAAGTTCCATTCGCCGCCGTTACATTCGGCGGACAGTCGGATACGTAGGCGCACCAGTTGAATTTTGTTTCGGTAACGTTTAGTTGAACGGTAACGGTGGCGCTATAACTGCCGTTATTGCCTTGCAGCCAAAAACCTTTCCGGTTGCTGCCGTCGTACGAAACAGACGCTGTCGGCGAAGCGGCAGAAATAGCGGCGCGCGTCCATGTGTTGCCCGAAGTAGTGTTGTTGCTGTTTACGGTGATGTAATCAACCCACACCCATACTTTGGAAAGGTGCGTCGCATCCCGCGTACCGGCGTTCCACCACACGCGGAAAGACACGGTTTTGTTTGCATAATTTGCGCCGACCGGTTCGACGTTTGTTATTTGTGCGCTTGTGGCAACGCTTGCAAGCATTGCGACAAGAAAGAAAATTTTTGCTCTCATAATTCTTTTTGTTTAATTGTTGTTATTTTGTAGCACCGGGGTTGTTTCCAAACACAAACTTTCCTACATAAACAACCCCTTGCTACGATTTTTTATTCGTTGCCAATTTTCACAATTTCTACTTTTATGTACAAAATTTTCGATAAAAAAGAAACGTGAAATCTAATTTATTGTATCCTGAGGTCGTGAGAAACCCGTCTTAAAAATAAATAAAAATCCACGTTTTATGGTAGAACCTATTCTTTTAAGACTTTGAAATTTCTCACGTTTCAAGACACAGAATAAAATTGAATTATTCAACTTTATAAACCAACTTTAAAGAACGTATTAACGCTGCAAATATAACTACATTTTTTTTATCTGCAAATTTTATTTGAATTTATTTTACAGTGCCGTAAAAAAAGGCTGCAAGAATTTTAGATAACGAGGATTTTCTTCAATATAATATATCAAAGGAGCCGTATCTATAAATATTGTCTGGTTGGAAAATGCTTTTAATTCCATGCGTTTCGTTCATTTGAAACATAATTTTCAACATCCACATTTTTCCACAATTCCTTTCCTAATCCCTGCAATGCGGTAAGATTAGCAGGGATGTCGGGAACAACATCCTTTTTCATGGAAGCAACGATATGGGACAAAATATTCAATCGTTGAATGGGATTCAACCGGTCTATTTCTTTAGCAATGCGGTTTACGCTGTTTATTGTTGCAATTTTCATAATAGTGTTATTGTCTTGACGCAACAAAAGTACTAAAAAAATTAAATTTTCACAAGTAATAAAGTTGATTAAAAACAGAGTTCAATTAGCAAATGCAACTGGAATAAGATAAATTATATTTTGAAGTAGTTTGAATACGGTTGCGTTTACTAATTGAACATGCCTATCGCCTTGCCGTTTCCGCTTTTACCAAATCACCGCGCGTTTATCGGGGGCGAGGTACATGGCGTCGCCGGGCTGTACGTCAAAGGCTTTGTGGAAAGCTTCGATATGCGGCAGCGTTCCGTTCACGCGCCATTTGCCGAGTGCGTGCGGGTCTTCTTTCGTGCGGCGCAGGATTTCCTGCCCGGTAATATTTGCCGCCCATACGCCGGCATAGGCAATAAAGAAACGTTGCGCCGACGTGAAGCCGTCTATTTCGCCGGCAATCTCGCCGCCGGCAATGGCTTTTTGCATGGCTTGAAATGCGATTTGCAATCCGCCGTTGTCGGCAATGTTTTCGCCCAACGTAAATTTACCGTCGGCGTGTGTGCCGGGCGCTACTTCGATGCTGTCGAAATAGTTGGACAGGATTTGGGCGCGTTGCTTAAAGTTCTCGGCGTCGGCAGGTTGCCACCAGTCTTGCAGGTTGCCGTCGCGGTCGTACTGCCGTCCCTGATCGTCGAAGCCATGCGACATTTCATGCCCGATGACTACGCCTATCGCACCGTAATTCACCGCATTATCAGCGTCTGCAAAGAAGAAAGGCGGTTGCAGGATGCCCGCAGGGAAGCAGATCTCATTCGTCGCCGGATTGTAATAGGCATTGACGGTCTGCGGCGTCATCCCCCACTCGTCCTTGTCTTTGGGTTTATTGATTTTGCTCCATGCATAGGCATTCTCAAATTCGTTGGAACGGATAATATTCGCAAAATAACTGTCCGCTTGCAGTTCCAGCCTCGAATAATCACGCCATTTATCCGGATAGCCGATTTTTACATGGAAGGCGTTCAACTTATCAATAGCTTTGGCTTTAGTTGCTTCGTCCATCCAAGTAGCCGCTTTAATGCGCTCGTCCAAAGTAGTTTGTAAATTAGCCACCAAGTGCGACATTTTCTCTTTAGCAGCCGGCGGAAAATATTTTGCAACATATAGTTGTCCGACCGCTTCGCCCAATGCGCCGTTTACGGTATTTACCACCCGTTTCCAGCGGGGTTGCAATTCTTTTGTACCGGAAAGGATACCTCCGTAAAAGTTGAAGCGCTCATTTATAAAGTCATCACTCATATACGCTGCCGCCATGTTAATGACATTCCATGCTAAATAAGCTTTTATATCTTCCTGATTTTCATTTTTTAACAATTTATTAACTGAAGCAATATAGTCTGGTTGCGCCACATTCAGCGAGTCGATGCCGGGCAAGCCCAGCGCGGCAAAATACGCGGCAAAATCAAAGACCGGCGAGAGGGCATACAGTTCCGCAGTGGTTTTCTTGTTAAACATCTTGTAAGGGTCGCGTTGGTCGTGGCGGCTCATTTGCGCTTCGGCGAGTTTGGTTTCTATAGCCAACGTTTTATCTGCCAGCGTCCCGGCGTTCAAACCGGTTACCTTATCGTAGGACGACAAATGAAACAGCTTAAACAGCAACTTTTTATATTCCTTGCGGATGTTTTTTGTATGGGCGTCATTGTCCAAGTAATAATCGCGGTCGCCTAATCCCAAGTCCGACTGGTAAATCCATGCGATATCCATTTTACTATTGGATAAATCGGCTTCGGCAATCAGGTTGAAAAACGGCGTGATACCTTTCTTATGCAATTGGGCAATAACCGCCTGCAAAGTTTTGCGGTCTTTAATGCCTGCAATGCTTTTCAGCAGCGGAAGGATCGGCTTTGCTCCCTGTTTGTTGAGGGTAACCGAGTCCATTCCCACCCTGTACAGCAAGGCGATTTTGCCGGCAATCGTATCGGCGGCATTGGACGGTAATCCGGTAATCAGCTCTTTTACCTGTTTTACATTATCTTGCGCCAGTTTGTCGAACGTGCCGTAGCGGGCAAATTCGGCGGGCAGCGGGTTATTTTTTTGCCAGCCTCCCGTAGCATACTGATAAAAGTCCGTTCGCGGGCTGGCTGCCGTATCCAAATTGGACAAAGTAATGCCCGAAGGCATGGGGGCGTGGGTACAGGCGCACAATGCGGTCATGGTACAAAAAATTGAAATGATGATTTTCTTCATGATGGCTGTTTTTTGAGTTATCATTGCCGCAAAGGTAGTAAAAAAAAACAATTCATAAACGCCGGAAAAGAACTAAATACGTTCATTTTTTCTTTTTTGCCTCTGCTTCCCGCCCCGAAAACGGGACGGGAGAAAGGCGCTAAGACAAGGATTGTTTTGCCTATGTATTAATTATTCACCCACACAATTACTTCAACAAAACAATCCTCTTATATGGTTTAATGATGTAATAATCTATTTTTTATATATTATTATCACTCCTAAATAACTGATTGAATTATTTAATTTACAGTATTTTTGCATATTAAATACTGTACCTTAAAAGATTACAGAAGGTCTTCTTTTATTTTGTAAAACGCCGCCGTATCCACACCGTAAAGCAAAACAGATAATTCATGGTACCGGTTAATGGCGGCGCATCTTAACATTTGTTTGCTGTCGGACCGGTATTCGCCGGTTTTACATGCCTATAAATAAAACGAAACGCGGCCTTCACTTATCACATCTTAAGGTTCTCGAATACCCATACAATCAATTAGTGAAGACCACATCTTTACACATGGCTGCACTTTATTCCGATTGCATAAAAACGTTCGAGTATTTTAAGATGTGGAATAAAAGTTGACATTGCTGTCATTCAACATGCAAAGAACATGTGTAAACCGCACGGTTTTCCGGCGGACAACCACCAGCAGACACCTGACGATTCATTGCAAAGTTAATAATCTTTTTTGATTCCTGCAAAAAAAAATTGCAAAAAAATTTGTTGGTAAGAAATAAAGTGATATATTTGCAGTGTTAATCACATGCTCTTTGAAATAGTA
>JAITKG010000150.1 GCA_031278495.1 Prevotellaceae bacterium
CAAGAAGGCGATTACTATGCCGGTCGCACGCAGTATGATTCGCCGGAAGTGGACGGCGAAGTGCTGGTTTCGCCGGCAAACAATGCCCTGCAACCGGGAAAGTTTTACGACGTCCTTATTACGGCGGCAGAAACATACGATTTGTTCGGGAGCTGCTCTGCACCGTCATTCCGACCGGAGCGGAAGCCCCCTGACAGCAGGAAGCCCCCTGACCCCCAAAGGGGGAACGGGATTTACAGATTTACAGATTTACAGATTTACAGATTGGGCTGGCGCGCCAGCCTAATTAGTCACATTAGCACATTAGTCACATTAGCACATTGGCTTTTGCCGCGCCAGCTTAAATCTTTAAATCTTTAAATTTCCATTGTCTGTTAGTATATTTTCGTGTTGCGGAAAATATTTTTTATTTGCGTAAAGTTCATGTTATTCGTGGACGGAAGAAAGAAATTAAGTCCTGCTTTTCCCTGCTTCCCATGAAAATTATTTCTTTTTTAAAAATAATTTTTTTATCTTTGCAGGACAAAGATATGACCATATGACTGCCGAACCACAGACTGTTTTTAGAGAATTAAACAATAAAATTTACCAGTTATTGTCTGTGTGCGAACAAATGAGAAGTGAACGCAATAAGATGCAAGTAAGGTTAACGGACAGTGAGGAGCAAATAGCGGGCTTACACCGGCAACTTAAGGAATTGGAAGAAAAAAATAAAAAGTTACAATTGGCGCGAGCCTTTGAAACTTCAGGTATTGATACGCGCGATGCAAAATTGAAGATAGGACGAATTGTGCGTGAAATTGATAAATGTATGGCTCTTTTAAACAAGTAATCCATGGACGATACGATTTCCATAAAAATCACTGTCGCCGACCGCCCTTACCCGTTAAGGCAGCCGGCTGCCAAAGAAGAGCGAATTCGCTCGGCAGCCGGGCATGTTAACGACAGGGTAATGCAATATCAACAACGCTACGTGCAGCAGGATGCGCAAGATGCTTTGGCAATAACTGCCCTACAGTATATGATGAAAATCATGGACTACGAAGAAATCACCGGTGTATTTGTGCAGGAAATGCAACAATTGGACAAACAGCTGGAAGATTACCTTCGTAAGGTAGCGGACTGACACAATTCTACGTTCATTTTTAATAGAGAGTAACCCGTATCACTAAAAGCTCTTTGCGAAACTCAACAGTTATAATTTAAAGGAGTCAAGCTCGGGTATCTAGAACAGGCCTATTTATCCCGCCCTGCGGGAGATTCCGAATCCGGGACGTTGGACGTTCGAAGTAAAAAAACCGGTAGCTCCACACATGACATTTTAGGGTTTTCGCCAAACAAGCGTAGCGATACGGGTTTTTTTAATGAAAATATTAACAACAATATAAAACACAATTAACACATGGAATTAACAACAATACTCATCAGTGTTGCGGCAATAATAGGAGGCATGGCGCTGTCCTTTTTTATTGTGCACACATTAACCAGAAAAAAACACCGGCGCATTATCAAAGAAGCCGAAGTAGAAGCGGAAAATTTAAAGAAAGAAAAAAACCTGCATGCAAAAGAACATTTCCTGCAACTAAAAGCGGAACATGAAAAGACCGTCAATGAACGAAACCACCGGCTGGCGCAAACTGAAAATAAAATTAAACAGCGCGAAACGCAGCTCAACCAACTGCAAGGCGACTTGCAACGCAAACACAAAGAAACGGAAGCTATCCGCGCAAATTTGGTGAGCCAAATAGAATCGGTAGAGAAACGCGCCGAAGAATACGACCGCCTGCGCCGGCAACAAATAGACCGGCTCGAAAATATTGCAGGCATGTCGGCAACCGAAGCAAAAAATATATTGGTAGAATCGCTGAAAGCAGAAGCAAAAACCGAAGCCATGTCGTATATCAACGAAATTATGGACGAGGCGAAACTCAATGCTACCAAAGAAGCGAAGCGTATTGTAATAATGACCCTGCAACGTGTGGCGCAAGAATCCGCCATAGAAAACGCCGTTACCATTTTCCATATTGACAACGACGAAATGAAAGGTCGCATTATCGGACGCGAAGGACGCAATATCCGTGCACTGGAAGCCGCTACCGGCGTGGAAATTGTGGTGGACGATACGCCGGAAGCGATTGTGCTGTCGGCATTCGACCCGGTACGCCGCGAAGTGGCGCGCCTTGCCTTGCACCAGCTGGTTACCGACGGGCGCATCCACCCTGCGCGCATTGAAGAAGTGGTCGCAAAAATCCAGAAACAGGTAGAAGAAGAAATCGTAGAAGTAGGTAAGCGCACTACTATTGACCTTGGTATTCACGGGCTGCATCCCGAACTGGTGCGGTTGGTGGGGCGCATGAAGTACCGTTCGTCATACGGGCAAAATTTACTGCAACACTCGCGCGAAACCGCTAACCTTTGCGCCGTCATGGCTGCCGAACTGGGATTAAATCCGAAAACCGCCAAACGCGCCGGATTGCTGCACGATATCGGGAAAGTGTCGGATGAAGACCCTGAATTGCCGCATGCGCTGCTGGGTATGCGCTTAGCCGAAAAATATAAAGAAAAGCCGGAAATTTGCAACGCTATTGGCGCACACCACGAAGAAATAGAAATGACTTCTATTATCTCGCCTTTGGTGCTGGTATGCGACTCCATATCCGGCGCGCGTCCCGGCGCACGCCGCGAAGTAGTGGAATCGTATATCAAACGCCTGAAAGATTTGGAAGATTTGGCGCTGTCGCACCAGGGCGTAACAAAAACATACGCCATACAGGCAGGGCGTGAACTGCGCGTGATTGTAGGCAGCGAAAAGGTTTCTGATCAGGAAGCCGAAATACTTTCGCAAGACATTGCGCGGAAAATCCAAGACGAAATGACCTATCCGGGACAAGTGAAAGTAACGGTTATCCGCGAAACACGCGCCGTGAGCTTTGCGAAATAATATAAAGGTATCCCTAACATATCTTAAAAATAAAAAGACAGCGATACAAAAATCGCTGTCTTTTTTATGAAGGCACAGTTGAATTACAATTTCGGTCCTGCGGCAACCAATGCTTTGCCGGCGTCGTTGCCGGTGAACTTCGTAAAGTTTTTAATAAAGCGGTCGGCAAGGTCTTTTGCTTTTACCGTCCATTGTTCCGCATCGCCGTAAGTGTCGCGCGGGTCAAGAATGTGCGGGTCTACGCCCGGCAATGCTGTGGGCACTTCCAAGTCGAAGAACGGTATTTTCTTCGTGGGCGCTTTGTCAATCGAGCCGTCGAGGATGGCGTCGATAATGCCGCGCGTATCTTTAATAGAAATGCGTTTGCCGCTGCCGTTCCAGCCGGTATTCACGAGGTAAGCTTTTGCGCCGGACTGTTTCATTTTCTTTACCAGTTCTTCGCCGTACTTTGTAGGATGCAACGACAGGAACGCCGCGCCGAAACAAGCCGAGAACGTAGGCGTGGGTTCGGTGATACCGCGTTCGGTGCCGGCTAATTTAGCCGTAAATCCCGACAGAAAATAATACTGCGTTTGTTCCGGCGTGAGGATAGACACCGGCGGCAATACGCCGAACGCATCCGCCGACAAGAAAATTACTTTTTCGGCAGGTACTGCCTTTGAAACCGGTTTAACAATATTTTTGATATGGTAAATCGGATAGGAAACGCGCGTGTTTTCGGTTACTGACTTATCGTTGAAATCAATTTTTCCATTGGCGTCCACCGTTACATTTTCCAGCAGCGCGTCGCGTTTAATAGCATCGTAGATGTCCGGTTCGGCTTCTTTGCTCAGGTTTATCACTTTTGCATAGCAGCCTCCTTCAAAATTAAACACGCCGTCGTTATCCCAGCCGTGTTCGTCGTCGCCAATCAGCAGGCGTTTCGGGTCGGTGGACAGGGTCGTTTTGCCTGTTCCCGACAAGCCGAAGAAAATAGCCGTGTTTTTTCCCTGCAAGTCGGTATTTGCCGAACAGTGCATCGACGCGATGCCCTGCAACGGAAGCAGGTAGTTCATGTAAGAGAACATGCCTTTTTTCATTTCGCCGCCATACCATGTGTTGAGGATAATTTGTATTTTCTCGGTCAGGTTGAATACTACGGCTGTTTCGGAGTTCAAGCCAAGCTCTTTGAAGTTTTCCACTTTCGCTTTCGACGCGTTTATTACTACGAAATCGGGTTCGCCGTAGTTTGCCAATTCGGCTGCGTCCGGGCGGATGAACATGTTTGCTACGAAATGCGCTTGCCATGCCACTTCCATAATAAAGCGGATTTTCAAACGTGTATTTTCATTAGCCCCGCAAAACGTATCAACAACATACAGGCGTTTGTCCGAAAGTTGTTTCACGGCAAGGCTTTTCAAGGCTTTCCATGCTTCCGGCGTAACCGGTTTGTTGTCGTTTTTGTAAGCGTCGGACGTCCACCATACGGTATCGCGGGTCGTGTCGTCCATCACAAAGAATTTATCTTTTGGGGAACGCCCGGTATATACGCCGGTCATCACGTTTACTGCACCCAATTCCGTTACCTGCCCTTTTTCAAAACCTTCGTTTTGAGTGGCTGTTTCCGCTGTAAAAAGCGCCTCGTACGAGGGATTGTGAATAATTTCTTTTACCCCCGTAATTCCATACTTTGCTAAATCAATGTTTGCCATAATTTTTATTTTATATTAGTAATTAAATTTCCTGTTTTTTAGAACTTGCAAAGGTACATATTTTTTTTGATTTTCATTTACGCATGTTAGCGTTTAAAACGAGGTCTTCATAATCCCCCATTTTTGCGTCAATAATATAACCGTATCTTTTCGCATCGAAATGGAAAAAGAAATGCTGCTTCCCATTGGTGATTAACAAATACGGCACTTTCAACACTAAATTGTAGCGGGAAATTTGCTCGCATGTTTCCAGTGTTATTTTCACTTCGGGCGCTTTACATTCGGCTATCAACAGGGGTTTCAGGTAACGGTTGTAGGCTACTACATCGGCGCGGTAAGTGTTTTTGACATAAGTAAGGCTGGTTTCCACCTGCAATAATCCTTCGGGAAATCTTTTTACCGTCGTCAAGTAATGCACCAATTGTTGGCGTACCAATTCTTCCGGAGTAAACGCCACAAATTTCTTCCGAATAATATCAAAAATTTCCTGTTTCCCATTGATTTCCCGCACGTGCGGAATAAATTTTTCCATAGTTTTTTCTTAAAAAATACAAATGTACATACTTTTTTGAAATAATTTTTTTTATAGGGATAAAAATATTACCTTTGCAGTCCCGAAACCGGTACCATGGCCGAGGGGTTAGGCAGCGGTCTGCAAAACCGCGTACAGCAGTTCGAATCTGCTTGGTACCTCAAATAAATGCGCAGAAGCCTTGAAAAAAACAATTTTCAAGGCTTTTTAGTTCCCTTATGCAAACCAGCGGGTAATTTTTTCATCGTATTTGGAAGAAACGGGGATGTCGGGCACATGTTCTTTCCCGAACTCCATAAAAATTCCGCCTTTCTGGCGGCGGATAACGGTTACTGCTTCGAGGTTCACCATGTATGACCGGTGGCATCGCACGACATTTGTTTGCGCCATGTTCCTTTCGATTGCCCTTAGCGAATTACGCAAGAGAATCTTGGTTAGCGTGCCTTTGTTGAGATACCGGATGATTACGTAATTGTCGGCAGCCTCGATGTAGAGCAGATTTTCGCGGGCAACCGAGAGGCGCAGGTCGCCCCGTTCGTCGTAAAATGAATATATATTTTGTTTCGGCGCGGTTGACAGGGCGTTTTCCTGTAACAATTGCAGTTGCTTTTCTTTGTCTTTATAGGCAAAATACAGGTGCAGCACGGCATAGGGCAGCAACAGCACGAGGGACGTCCGCATCAGCACTTTTTTCACTACGTGGATAAGCGGCGCCGGCTCTGCGGTGGCAGGGAAATAGAGCGTATAAACGGTATAAAATAACGACATGAAAAATATTTCCAACAGTATCCACACGGCATATGTCCCAATGTTGATGCTGTGGCGGCGTCCCCGGTAATAGAGGAGGATACGGCTGATGACCACCACCAGCACGCCGGTTAAAACGATAAGGCTGGAAAATATTAAATACAACTCGGACGATAACACGTCGCCATGCCAGTGGCGGGAACTGAACGGCTCAAACATGTTGATAAATACCAACGCGAATAATGCCGTGAACAGTACCAGCCGGACGCTGTTTTTTTTCCCGTAAATGTATGCCGGTATTTTTTGGTTTACCACAGGGCTATTTTTTTACGAAGCACAAAAGTAGAAAATTATTTTCATATATCTGCGAAAATTTCAAAATTTCATGATTTGAAGATTTCACGATTTGAAAATTTAAGGACAGGCAGTCCAAAGGTAAAAGTAATACCTCATCACATCTTTACATATCTGTGTCCCCGCCTCGTTACATCCTCTTGAATTTATTGGGTGTAGTGCCGGTGTACCGTTTGAAGAACTGCCCGAAGAAGGAAGGGTTGGGAAAATTAAATTCTTCCGATATTTGCAGCACGGACATGTTGGTTGTTTTCAGCCGGATTTTGATAGCCGTTATGACAAACTCGTCAATCCACCGGGATATGGGCGACCCTGTAACATCCTTGATAATGGACGAAAGGTATTTATTGGTGAAGCACAGTTTATCGGCATAGAACGACACGTTGCGTTCCGTCTTGTAATTATCCATCAGGAGTGCGAAGAATTTGCCGGTTACTTCTTCCTGCCGGGTCAGGGACGAAGAGTCTTTGCCGTTTTCGTGGTCTTTTTTATACAAAGACACAATTTCCAGTAACAGCGAATACAACAGCCCGCGTATAATCTGCGTGCGGAAGGCTTTTTTTGTATGGTAATACTGCTTTACAATAAAATTATGGTAATTCAACAGATTGAGCGCGACCT
Organism: Prevotellaceae bacterium; assembly: GCA_031278495.1. Classification (GTDB taxonomy): domain Bacteria; phylum Bacteroidota; class Bacteroidia; order Bacteroidales; family UBA932; genus JAIRKX01. The sequence goes on from JAITKG010000150.1 coordinate 6,887, forward strand.
CGTCCGACACGGTCATGCAAGGCTTTCTGGAAATCTGGAAAAGGACTTTATAATCCGACGGCAGTACCAGCCCAACAAAGAAGTCGAAGGTGAAAAACAGGCATTCCAAAATCAAATCATCCGATTTTTCGATAATTTGGAAAACATGGGTGGGGAGGATAGTCAGCGTCGTATTTTTCGTCAATTTGTATTCCTTAAAGTGAATACGTATGGTTGCTTCGCCTTTAACGCAGAGGCCAAGTACCACTCCTTCGAAGAAATAAGGGTAATCCGACGAAAAGTCGTATGGGAGTTTACCCGGTCCGGAAATAACAAAATTATTGATTCCATTAGGGATTTCCGTTTCCGCGTTCTTCAAGGACAGTATGTTTATTTTATGATGTGCCATAACAGAAATGTGAGGGTTATCGATAACAAATTTACAAAAAATAAACCCTTTTCAAAAATGAAATAAGTAATATAAAACATTTCTTCCGTATAAGAGAATAACTGCAAAGATTACTGCTAAATAAGGAAGTTTAGAAGAAATTTCGGGAAATATTAAGCCTGTTATAATATACTAAAGGCAACGGTCAATCCCGCCATCACAATAGATACCATACTCATGAGCTTAATCAGGATATTTAACGAGGGTCCGGAGGTGTCTTTAAAGGGGTCGCCTACAGTGTCACCTACAACGGTAGCCTTGTGATTATCGGAACCTTTCCCGCCAAGATTACCTTCTTCTATATATTTTTTGGCATTATCCCACGCGCCGCCGGCATTCGCCATGAATACTGCCAGTACAAAGCCGGCAGCCAGTCCGCCTACCAGCAAGCCCATAACGCCCGCCACGCCGAATATTACGCCCATTAACACCGGAGCGGCGATAGCCAGCAACGACGGGAAAAGCATCTCGCGTTGCGCGCCTCTGGTTGAAATAGCCACACAACGGGCATAATCGGGCGTAGCCTGTCCGGTAAGGATGCCTTTAATTTCGCGGAACTGGCGGCGCACTTCTTCCACCATGTTTTGGGCGGCGCGGCCTACGGCATTCATCGTTAAGCCGCAGAAAAGGAACGCCATCATTGCGCCGGTGAACATCCCGACAAGTACTTTCGGATTCATCAGGTTAATCTGGAAATATTCCATAAAGTCGGGGATGGTCGCTTCTTTCACCGGCTTGCCGGTGGCGGCAAAGAAGTTCGCTGCCTGCGTATCGAGGCGGGCAATGCCTATTTTTATTTCTTCGATATACGACGCCAGCAAGGCAAGGGCTGTCAAGGCGGCAGAGCCAATGGCAAAACCTTTGCCGGTGGCGGCGGTGGTGTTGCCGAGTGCGTCCAGCGCGTCCGTGCGTTTGCGGACTTCCTTATCAAGTCCGCTCATTTCGGCATTTCCGCCGGCATTGTCAGCAATAGGACCATAGGCGTCGGTCGCCAGCGTGATGCCCAGCGTCGAGAGCATTCCTACGGCGGCAATGCCTATCCCGTAGAGTCCAATGCTCAGGTTTTGCGCCGACATGATGTGCGCCACGTCAAAATTGATAGCGAACAGGTAAGCCATGACGATTGCCGCGCCAATGGTTAGTACCGGAATAGCGGTGGATACCATGCCCGTGCCGATGCCGGAAATAATCACCGTCGCCGGACCGGTTTCCGCGCTCCGGGCAATCCGTTGCGTGGGTTTATAGGAATGGGAAGTATAGTACTCTGTCGTTTGCCCGATAATGATACCAGCCGCCAGCCCGCTGATAACCGACAGCGAAAGTCCAATCCAGTTTTCCAAACCCAACGCATAGAGGATACCAAAAGTAGCGGCGGCAATCAGTACGGAACTTGTATTTACGCCCCTGCCCAGTGCGGCGAGCAGTTTTTTCATATTGGCGCCCTCATGGGTGCGTACTAAAAATATACCGATAATAGATAACACTATGCCGGTGGCGGCAATCAACATCGGCGCAAACACGGCTTTTAATTGTAATTCCGGATAAGCCATGAATGCCGCCGCTCCCAATGCGGCTGTGGCAAGGATAGAACCGCAGTAGCTTTCGTAGAGGTCGGCGCCCATGCCCGCCACGTCGCCCACGTTGTCGCCTACATTATCGGCGATGGTGGCGGGGTTGCGCGGGTCGTCCTCAGGGATGCCGGCTTCGACCTTGCCCACGAGGTCGGCGCCTACGTCGGCAGCTTTGGTATAGATGCCGCCGCCCACGCGGGCAAACAGCGCCTGCGTGGACGCCCCCATGCCGAACGTCAACATCGTGGTGGTGATAATAATCAGTTTTTCGGCAGCGGTAGCTTCTTCCACAAAAGTGTCGAGCAGCAGGTACCACAGCGAAATGTCGAGCAGCCCAAGCCCTACGACCACCAAGCCCATGACGGCTCCTGAACGGAACGCCACTTTCAACCCGCGGTTAAGCGAATATTGGGCGGCATTGGCTGTGCGTGCAGAGGCATAAGTCGCCGTTTTCATACCGATAAACCCGGCAAGACCTGAAAAGAAGCCGCCGGTAATAAATGCAAACGGCACCCAAGTATTCTGGACGCCGAAACCATAAGCCAGCAGGGCAAAAAATGCAGCCAGCACTACGAAAACGATTGTAACAATTTTATACTGTTGTTTAAGGTAAGCCATCGCGCCTTTGCGCACGTGGCGGGCTATCGTTTTCATTGTATCTGTTCCCTCGCTTTCTTTACGCATTTTGCGAAAGAAGTAAAAGGCAAACCCCAACGCCAAAATTGACGCCAGGGGGATAAACCAAAAGAGTTGTTGCGCAGTCATAAAAAATTTTTTTTTCGAGCGCAAAGATACATGAAATTTTCAAATTATGTATACCGGTTGGGACAATGTTCAAACAACCAGTACAAACAGGCGATTTTCAAGCTGTAAATCAGCTTGTTTTTTTATACCGGCTCCGGAAAATTTAATATATTTTAACTTTAAAAATTTAAGGATTAAAAAAGAACCGCCGGCACGTTTCCGTACCGGCAGTTCTTTTTGCACCCAACTTTCAGTTGAAAGTTGAAATGCGCTGCGCGCGGCTAACGATTAACGGCTAACGGCTAATGCTGCCTATATCCTCACATCTTCACATCTCCACATCTTCACATCATCACATCAGCCGCCGCCTGACAGGGGTTTTGCTATTCTGAAAAAATCCCGTAACTTTGTAGAAAATAAAATAAAAGTGAAACCACGTATATATATTGATACCTCTGTTGTGGGTGGTTTTTTCGATGAAGAGTTTTCTGTTGTCACACAAGCCTTGTTTGAACGTTTGAAAAGGGGAGAGATAGTTTTTGTGGTGTCGGATTTACTGAAGAAAGAACTAATTCGTGCGCCTTTACACGTGCAGGAACTTTTTCAAAATTACGAGGAAAATTGTTTTGAACACGTTGAGTTAACGGAAGAAGCTAAAAATTTGGCTAATGATTATATTGAGGAAAAGGTTGTGGGAAAATCAAGTTTGGAAGATTGCCAGCATATTGCCATGGCCACCATTTATAAAGTGGACGTGTTGGCAAGTTGGAATTTCAAGCACATTGTTAACTTAGACCGGATAAAAGGATACAATGGGATAAACCTGAAAAACGGTTACGCTATTCTCGAGATAAGAAACCCTAAAGAATTAGTAAATTATGGGAACGACTAAAAAAGTAAAAGATTTTGATTGCGTAGAAATGAAAAACGCCATTCAGGCACAAATCTATGCCGAAACAAAGGATATGAGTTTTGAAGAACTGAAAGCCTACCTTTTTATCCCTCCGGAAAAAGACCCGTTCAAAAAGCACAAAACCACAAAAGT
>JAITKG010000169.1 GCA_031278495.1 Prevotellaceae bacterium
CTTAACTCCGTCAGCAGTTTTTCCATGCCCGCTATTTTTGCGCAGGTGAAGAAAGAGGTCATGGAAACGCCCAGTACCCCGTGCAGGTTCAGGTTTTGCCCGGTTAATAATAAATTGGATACCGGCGTTTGCGGGGGCAAGAGGGTCAGCAGGGTGTTGGTATAATCTTTTTGTATGCCGTATGCCGAGCCGTTCCGCGTTCCCGTATAATCCCGGTAGGTCAGGGGCGTGCTGGTATATATTTTTTCGATAGACTGTTTCAGTCCGGGAATTTTTTCCGCCGCCAGGGCGATACATTCTTCCGCTTTTTGTTCTTTCAGGCGATAGTAATCCTCGCCCCTGTTGCCGGCGGAAGTATTGCTCCACGGCGCTACTTCTTCCCAGTGCATGGGCGTAAGGAGGTCAATGTTGGCGGTGCAGGTTTCGCCGTCGCGCGGCGGCTGGAAGTTTATCAATATCGCCGCTGTTTTCGCCTGCGGGCGGTAGCGGCAGCAGTTCCATACATCCGGCTCGCGGTACAGGTAAATCGTTCTGTTGAGGTAGGGAATGGTGTTTTCTTTCAGTTGCAGATGGACGGTGAACATGCCATAGGTGTCGGGCAGCCGGTCGATGCGGTTCCAGTAAGTTTTGCGGAAGGTCGCCTGCCCGTCGAGCAGCGGGAGCATCAGCGCCGGGTGCATCCCGGAGATGACATAACGGCTGTGCAGTTGTTCATCCCCGTTGCATTCCACTGCGTTGATGCGGTTATTTTTTGTGATTAGGCGTGTAACCTTCGCTTTGGTGCGTACTGTTCCGCCCATGCGCCGGATGCCGGCGGCGAGTTTTTCTGCTATCAGCGAGCCGCCGCCGCGCAGTCGCCATGCGCTTTGGATAAAGGAACTGTTGATTTGTGCAAATATATATAAAGGCAGTTTCCCGGCGCAGAGTTCCATCGTCAGGGACGCGCCCGAGAGCACCTGCTGCAACAGGGGGTCGCCAATGGTTTCCTGTAAAAACAGCCAGGCGGAACGCCCGAACAGGGAATGGGCGGAGAACGCATGGTTACCGCCGGGCAGGAAACTGTGCGCCATATTATCGCCTACCTGCTTCAGGAAGGCGGCATAGTTTGCGAGCTGTGCCCGCCGGTGCGGAAAATCTTCGGCTAATGTTTCGGCGAAGCGCTGGTAGCCCGAAGCAAAGAAATAAGATTTATCATGGAAGGCAACTTCGGCAAACCCGTTCCCGTCTAACCGGCGCCATGGCAAATCCAGCAAGTCAAAATAGCGGAAGAGTTTGTGCAGGAATTGCCCCTCATCCAGTCCGCCGACATAGTGGAAGCCGGTGTCAAACACCGTGCCGCCGCGCCGGAAGGTCTGCAAACAGCCGCCGATTTGCGGGTTCTGTTCCAGTACGCACACGCTGTATCCCTGCCGTGCAAGGATATATCCACATTCCAGTCCGCCTAATCCGCTCCCGATGATGACGACGTCGTACTTCATGCGTGGCGGTTTTTGACGGAGTGAAAAACGGTAAAGGCTCTATCCGATGTATATTCTTTGAATCCTGCGGCGTTCAGCAGGCTGCTGCGGGCGCATCCTTTCCTCACGGCAACGGTAGCCGCATGGCGGAGCAATTGTTTGAAAACCGTTTCGTCCATGCCGCTTTTATTGATAACAACCATGTCATAGCTGCCATCCAGAGCCGCCGTGCCGGTGGTGAACTGCATCTGTGGCGTTTTTTGGTAAGCATGGGCGGCTATTGCTATGGCGTCTTCGCAGGCGTCGAACCCGGTAATCTGCATTTGCGGCTGGACGGCAGACACGGCATAGGACACAAACCCGCAGCCGCATCCATAATCCAGCAGGGTATTCCTGTCTGCCGCCGCAGCTATCAGCAGGGCGTAGTTATCCGTTTGTTTAAGTTCTTTATTCAACAGGCGGTTTATCCCGTAGCCTTTGTAGAGGTAGTTGTTTTGCAGGGTATGTTTCAGGGAGGGCGTATGCCGGAAGAAAATATTTTTGAGCGTAACCGGCGCTTTCCCCCGTGCCGTGCGGTCGGTTATCAATAGCGCAAACAGGAAAGGTTGCAGCGAATAGGCAATTAAAATCGTCGCCCCCATGCCTGTCAACGTGGATACGCCGATAGACGCAATCGCCGGATGCACGGCAAATAACAACGAAGCTACGACCACAATCAAAATCACGGCAGAGAAAAATATGGCTGTCTTATGGTAAGCCAGCAGGGGCTCGCCCCTGCGGTAGTTTGCCAACAGCCCGTCCATAATAAAAATACTGTAATCTACCCCGATGCCGAAAATAAAGGACGAAATGATAATATTGATTAAGTTAAATTCCAGCCCGAAGACCGGCATGCTCCCTAATACAATATACCAGCTCAACCCCATGGGCAGGAACGCCAGCAAGGCAAGGACAATGTTCCGGAGTGAAACCAGCAGCACAATCAATACAAATAACGACGATATGGCAAGGGTGATGTTAAAATCGCCGTGTATAACTTTTACCATATCGCTGGTGTAGTACATCGGGTCAACCACCACAAAGTCCGGATGACCCGTAACCACGCGGCTTCCCGCATCCATCAACTGTTTCCTGTCCATCCGCACGGGAATAAAGACCAGGTATTGGTCGCCTGTATATTCGATAATGTTATCCGATATTTCCTGCGGGATTACTCCGGCGTCATACAGCGATACCGGTTCATACTCCGCATCCAGCAAGGCAAAGAACGGGTCGAATGTACCCGGCAGGAATTTATAGCGGTTGCCTGCTCCGGTAATTTTTTGCCGTGCGGCAGCCTTTTTTTCCTCTGTCCAAAAGCTCTTCCATTGGGCGATGCGCCGCTGCTGTTCGGCGGCAGGGATAAATATTGACGACGGGGCGGCATACCCTTTGATTAAACCGTCGGCAGCCAGCGTATCCAACCCGGCGCGCAGCCGGATGCTCGCCTCCAGCGCCGCATCCAAATCTTCCGACACCGCCGCAAAGTAAACGACCGATACGCTGTCGGTGGTTTTTGAAGCCAGCAGTTGTTCGGATTGCTTTACCTGTGTATCATGATAACCGATATTTTGCAGGTCGGGGTCAAACTTTACCTTTCCCGAAGTGATGAAACATACGGCGCTTACCGCGAGTATCGCCGCAATCAACCATTTTTGTTTTTCCAGCGGGTAAGCATTTATTTTGTCCAATACGGCAAAGGCTTTTTCGGATTTTTTATTGGTTTCCGGATTGAAAAACTGCGGCAGGAACAGCAATGCAAACAGTGTTGTACCCGCCAGTCCCAGCGAGGCAAACAGTCCGAAATCGCTCAGCAGTTCCGATTTGGTAAACAGCAAACCCATGAATGCGCCGATGGTCGTAAGCACGCCCAGTACTACCGGCACTGTCTGGTCTTTCAACACTTTTTCGGGATTACTGACGTATTTATAATGTGTGATAATATGCAGGCAATAGCTGAACGCCACGCCCATCACAATCGCCCCGATGCCGATAGCCATGAGCGACATGCTTCCTTTCATGAAATAAATCATCGACAGGGCGAACAGCACGCCGTAAATCACCGGCGCCACAAGATACAGCAAGGTCGATTTATTCCGGAAACAAACCAACAGCAATGCCAACGTCAGCAATAACGAAATGGAAACGGTCAGCAGCAAATCTAATTTGATGCGTTTGGAGTTAAATACGCTCCGCGCCGGCGCGCCGTGGTAGTGCAGCGTGATTTCGGGATGCTGTTGCCGGAAAGTTTTAGCCGCTTCCGTAACAAGGTTTATCAGCAGGGTATTTTGTTTCGAGTCGAATGATTTAAAATTCGGCGACAGGAAAGCGACCAATACCGTCGTGTCTGCCGTAAAAACATGATTTTCGTAAAACGTATAATTCCCGCCCAGTCCGTTGCCTATGCTGCCGGTATTGGCAAGGAACAACTTGCGCAGGGCTACCGGGTCATGCGCAATGATTTCCTTATAAGCCATGCCTGCCGCAGAAGTCAGGATAGTATAATTTTCCTGCATTTGGCTGTCTGCGCACGCCAAAAGCGAATCTATTTTGCCGTATTGCGAGGCGTCCAAAAACACCGGCGCATGTTCGTACAGGAAAGCGGCGCCGGTTTGGAATAAACTTTCGTCGATTTCATATAAAATATTGTTGATAACATGGTGCGCCGTATCTTTTTCCAACAGTGATTGCACAAATTCGCCGGCGGCGTCTGTCAAATCGTCCGGCGTCACGTCGCCGGCGGCAGGGGAGAAGAGGAAAAACAGTTTATCTTTTACTTTGAGGTTGGAAAAAACCAATTTTTCCGCGCCTTCCTGCCCTGCCGGCGGCAAAAGTTTGGTGATGTCTTCCTCAAAAGTAATTTTCGACCCGAAAAAGGCAAAACAGGCAGTAGAAACCAGCAGCGTAACATAAAACACGGTTTTATGCCGGCGGAAGAAATGGTAGATAAAAATGGTTAGCGCTGTCACCTTAGTTGAAAGTTGAATGTGGCTGGCGTTTCGCGCGGAGCTTTATTGTTCATTATTCATTGCTGATTTCTGACTGGCTGGCGCAGCCTCATTAGTTATTGTTCATTGTTTAAGTTGTACGTTTCCCCTTCGGGGAGCAGGGGAGTTCCTGTGCTCCGTTACTCCCCATTTTTCCTTCCACTTCCGGTAAAATTCGGGGGTGGAAAATTCCATGACGCCTTCTTTATTCATAAAAACCTGCGTGGTCGTAGCCCTTGCTACCACCGAGCGGTCGGATTGTTTATAGATCGTATATTCAAAAATCAATTTAGCCGATTCGGCGGGCACATATACCGTTTCGACTTCCAGGGTTTCGTCCAGCGTCACCATATTCAAATAGCGTACCTGCAAATCGACAATGGGGGCAGTGTATCCGCTGTTGTAAATATCCATGTAGGCAACGCCGAATTTTTTGCCGAAAGCTTCGCGTCCGTTTTCAAAGTATTTCAGGTAATGTCCGTGCCAGACGATGCTTAACGAGTCTACGTCATAAAAGTGGACTTCAACCGTAGTGGTTGCCGATAAGGCTTTTTTAGGGGATTGTTTTCTCATTCCTGTTTATAAACGATGCCTTGCGCCGCCGGGCGTCCAGCGCGGCGTCAGGCAGGAGGCAGTGTGTTTGTAGTGTTATTTCAGCTTTCCGAGAAAGAAGTTGTAAAGGTCGTCGAATGTTTTGATGGATGCTACGTCCGCGCTTTGTATTTTTACGCCGAATTTGTTTTCTATCAATGCCACCATGTCTACCAATCCCAAGCTGTCAAGGTCTAAAGTTTCTTTAATATCAGCCCCTGCAGTGATATTTGCTGCTTCAATTTCAAATTCTGTAGCTAAGGCTTCATTAAGTTCTTTAATAAGTTGTTGTGTTTCCATTTTTTTCTTTATTAAAAAATTAGTTATAATATTAGGTATTTTTAATCTAAATTGTTAAACAATGTTTGCCGTTTACAAAGCCCGGCGTCATTATCCCTTCGCCAACTGGTCAAAGTCCTTTGGTCGCGTCAAAAATCTTTTTATTAACTTTTTTTTAGTGCTCACTGGTGCGATGCAAGTTAAATGAATTTATTACAAATTTTTTACTACCAGCGTCGAATTTGTTCCGCCAAAACCAAAGGAATTGGACAGGAACATGTCAAAATGTTTGGAAACCCGTTTTGCCGGAATATTTAATTTGGCGGAGGCTTCGTCCGGGTTTTCAAAGTTGAGGTTGGGCGCAATAAAGTCGTTTTTCATCATCAACAGGGAGTAAATTATTTCGCTGGCGCCCGCCATCCACATTTCGTGTCCGGTTTGCGACTTGGTAGAAGTTACTTCCGGTCGGCAGTCGCCGAAAACATGGGCAATGGCTTTCGCCTCGTTGCTGTCGCCAACGGGCGTGGAAGTGGCATGTGCATTGATGTAACCGATTTCCCGGATGTCAATGCCTGCTTCCCTGATTGCCATTTGCAGCGAACGGCTGGGACCATCAATGTTGGGAACGGAAATATGATCGCCGTTGGAAGAAAACCCATAGCCGCAAATTTCTGCCAATACCGGCGCGCCGCGCTGGACAGCCGACTCGTAGCTTTCGATAATCACTGTTGCTGCGCCGCCGCCCGGCACTAATCCGTCGCGGTCGCGGTCGAAAGGGCGGGAGGCTTCCGCCGGCGCGTTTTCCCGTACCGAGAAGGCATTGATGCCGTCAAAACTGCCGATAGAGAACGGGTTTACTTCCTGTGCGCCGCCGCAAATGATGCAGTCCTGCAAGCCCGACCGGATAAGCAGGCTGCCCAGCCCAATGGCATGAGAACCGCTGGCGCACGCGCCGGAAATGGTCAAGTTGATACCTTTTAATTTAAAGATACAGGCAAGGTTCATGGTTACGGTGGAATTCATCGACTGGAAGATACCTCCGGCGCCTATCATGGTCGTGTCTTTTTTCTCGCGCATGGTGTCGATGCTTTTCATCACTGCGTCGGCGCTACTGTCGTTGCCGTAGAGCAGTCCTATTTCATGCGTGTCGATATAATCCTGTGCCAGCCGGGCATTTTGTAATGCTTCCACTGTGGCGGCATAAGCATAGTTTGCCTGTTCCGGCATATATACCCGCTGGTTGCGGCTCAATATGCCTTTCAAGTTGGGAACTTCCAAATGAGCGGTCAATCCGGAACGAAAACCCAATGCTTTACGCACCGGGTCAAATATAATGCCGGATTTTCCGTCATACAGGGATTGCCGTACTTCTTCAAGGTTTTTTCCTAAGCAGGAATAGATTCCTATTCCTGTTATTACCACTCTTTTCTTCATTCTTTGATCTAATTTCTGATTTTGGCGTTAGCCAAATTCATAATTCATAATTCATAATTCATAATTCATAACTTGTAATTCATCCAATTTCCCGTGTAGCTGTTGGCGAAGCGTTGCCAGTTCGTCCAGTTTCCCTTTGCGGCGCAACCGGTTAAACCGGATAGCCCTTGCCCAGCGTTTCCACGCTTTTTCATAATAAGGCACAATGATACTTAAAAACGGTAAACAAACCAGATAACCTGCCGCAAAAATTAACGATTTTGTAAAAATCCATGTCAGGATAAACGCCAAAATGCAGGTGAGCGGAAACGTAACCAGTACGCCCAATATGAGGTCAATTGTGCCGTGCAGCATGTGGTCTTTAATCCGCCGGTTTATCAGTTTTGCCGGAATGATGACCAGCGCATTCGACAACCACGCAAAAATGAATACCGGCGCAAGCAACAGGAAGCCCAAGCCTGCTAAAGCGGTTTTCCAAAACGGCGGGCGTTTATCAAAATTTTCGTCGTTGATGCGCAGCCGCGCGATGGCTTCCGCCAATATTCCCGCATCTTTGTAAACCGGCTGTACCGCCGGGTTGCCGGCTGCTTTCAGGTCGTCCAACCGTGAGGTGAATTGCCGGTCGGCAAGCAGTTTTTCGGGAAGTTCGGCGGGATTGTAGCCGTGTTGTTTTGCGTATTTTTTACCATAAGTATTCCGCAAATAATCGATGGCGGCATAATTATCCACATCGGTAATATGCAGCATCAGGCTTTTGATTTCTTGCCGCACCAGTTCATTTACCCGGCGGCAGGCGGTACGCGGTTTGGTTTTATACAGTTCGTAGTAGGGCGCAATGGAAAGAGGCTTGCCGAATTTAATGAGGATGTCTTCTTTCCGCCCTAAATAATGCGAATAATGATTGCAGGAAGGCAGGATAAACAGTTCTTTTTCGAAATTAGATTTTTCCGCCGTTTGGAAAAGCAATACCAAATAGCCGTATGAGAACCTGCCCAACCAGCGTTTATCCTGATGCCCGGATTCGGGATAGATAATTACCGTTCCGTCATTGAGCAGCGTTTCGCCTGCTTCCCCGAAGGTATAGTTATTATGCGAGAGGCTGTCTACGCCCTGATGCTCCATGCGGAAAGCGGGCAATAAACCTACCCGCCGGAAAATACTTCCGAAAACCGGATAGTCGAAAGCGTCGGCGCGGGCGATAGAGTAAATTTTTTGTTTCTTGCGGTTTTTAATCGCCAGCACCAGCCCCAAAGCGTCGTTTAAGCTGTTTTGATGGTCTGATACCAGTAATAATGCTCCTTCTGCCGGCACATTCCCGGCGTTCACCGTGTATGTTTTCCGGTAATATATATAATTATGATAAAGGCGCACGTATGTTCTAAACAACTTGTATCCTATTCCTAACTTTGTGCTTTTAGCGTCGTTATTCATAAATTGATGCTTCAAATAACTTGCAAATATACATAGAAAAGTTTAGAAACAAAAACGCATTTAATTTTGCGCCGGATGGCAGATTCAAGTACCAAATGCAATTTTTATTGCCGGCAACACATCCTATTCCTCTAAAATTTTTTTTGTTGTATTAAAAAAGTTTTATACCTTTGCTCCCGATATTTATGCTCTTTGTCATTCTGACCGCTTTTATTCTGTAATTTGAAATCTAGACAATTTCGATGTTGTTGGAATAAATGCAAAACCACACTATGAAACGTGTACTTTTGCTTATAAACAACAGGGTAGTCTAGAACCTCAAATTACAATAAGTATAGTCCACGTTTCGCATTTTATACTTAACCCAAATCTCTTTAAAAAGAGAAATTCCCGAAACAAGACCGACAAAAATAAAAGTTGCCACAATGCAAAAGAGCCTGCGGTGAGGGGATTGTTTTGATGAGTGTTTGTTTGGGAAA
>JAITKG010000015.1 GCA_031278495.1 Prevotellaceae bacterium
CAGCAACGCCGCCTGCAATCGCGCCTCATCCTGCAAGTACACGATGAACTGGTGCTCGACGTCTATCTGCCGGAACTGGAAGAAGTGAAGAAAATCGTGCAACACGAAATGGAAAATGCTGCGCCGTTAAAAGTCCCGCTGCTGGCGGAAATGGGCGTCGGCAACAATTGGCTGGAAGCACACTGACTAATGCGCTAATGCGACTGATCAATCCATAATAAAAAAGCGTGCAAACTTTTTAAAAACTGGTTTATTGCGCTTTCAGGTCGCCGGAAACATTGACAGATGCTTCGCCAATAATCTCGAGGTTGCGGATAATAGCGTCCTGTTCGACCCATTGCACTTCAAAATTCTCATAGTTGTACAGTTTGCCCGACAAATATTCAACTTTGTTGATGCAATCGCGTATATGTCCCAGTCGAAACAGGTCGCTTTCCTTATTATTGTTCATTGCTGTAAATTATTTTTAAATCATCCATGATTTGCGGTTTCAGTTTCGGATGAACAGATCGTTCAGAAACCATATCTATTTTGGCATTCAGTTTTTTTTCCATATCATCTTTCATTCGTACCAGATTGAACAGCCCTACGGCGTTTTTTAACCGGTACAGGATGTCAATATCGCTTTCCGGCGAGTCCTCGCCGCGGGCTACGGAGCCGAATATTCCTATCCTCACCGGATGGTAGGGCAACATCGACCGGATGATAATGTCTATCTGACTTTGTGATAACATGACTGCTTTTCCATTTTTTACTGTTCAAAGATACAAAACAATTGCAAATTACGAAAAGATTATCGTGATTTGTATTTAAATTTAAGCGTGGAAACCAATACGTCAAAAAGCGAAATCAGTTGAAAATGGAGAGTTGGAATTCAATTTTCGATTATTGAGTTACGGTTAACTTGCAAATTAAAAATTTTTTTCACCTTTGCGCTGTTTATTACATTTGTCGCTACGGCAAAGGTCTTTATCACGGGCATAAAACCGTAACCTTTATTATCAAACGGGTATAAGCGGGCATGGAGGATCAGGGCGGCGGATACAACTGATGTGTATCCGCTGCCTTTTTATTCCCGTTTGCCGTTGCCCGTTTTTTTCTTATCTTTGCACCTAAATTTTATAGGATATGAAAACAATTCGTATTATTTGCCGCATATTTATCGGTATAGTATTTATTTTTTCCGGATATGTAAAAGCCATTGACCCGACAGGCTCACAAATTATTTTCACGGAATACTTCAAAGCGTTTGGCGTCGCTTTTTTGGCGCCGGCAGCATTGTATTTCGGCATACTGCTTTCTTCCGCCGAATTACTTATCGGCTGCTGCGCCCTGACAGGCTTGCGGATGAAAGAAACAGCATGGGCAACGGCGGCATTCATGGCTTTCTTCACTATACTCACGTTGATACTGGCTGTGTTCAATCCTGTAACCGATTGCGGCTGCTTCGGCGAAGCTGTCAAATTAACCAACTGGCAAACCTTTTTCAAAAACCTCGTCATCCTGCCGTTTGCCGGCGTGATGTTCTGGCAGCGCGAAAAATACAAATCATTTGCGCCGTGCCGCACGGAATGGATTACGGCAGGCGGGCTGGCATTGCTGCCGCTGGTTTTATCGATCTATTGCTACCGCCATTTGCCGCTGATTGATTTCATGGCATACAAAGTCGGCGCAAACATTACGGAAGTAAAGAACGATAACAAACCGGATGAATTTTCCACCTTGTTATACTACGAAAAAGACGGCAAAGAGCAGGAATTTACGATGGAAAATTACCCGAAAGACACGACATGGAAATTCGTACGGGTAGCCAATAAGGTAGTCAAGAAAGGCTACGTATCGCCTATGGTCGATTTTAGCATTTTGGAACTCGCCGACCGCGCGGATATTACCGATTCGATATTACAATTGCCCGGATATATATTCTTACTGGTGTTGCCGCACGCCGAAGACGCCCCGCTGAAATACGCCGCAAAAATAAATGCACTGGCGGATTATTGCGCCGTGCAGGACGGCTTGCATTTCTTTGCGCTATCCGGCTCGGGTGAAGAAGAGATAGCGCGGTTTGCCGTACAGACCGGCGCCATGTATCCGTTCTACAACACCGACGAAAAACCGTTGAAGAGTATGGTACGCGCCAATCCCGGACTGGTCTTGTTGAAAGACGCAACAATTGTCGCAAAATGGAGCGCGGCGGATATCCCGTCGCCGGAACAGGTGCAGAAAAAAATAAGTGACAGCGGCTATGATAAAATAATTGTCCGCCATAAAATCTGCGAACAACTCACGACCGAAATATTTTTCCTTATCCTGTTTGCCGCCATGTCGGTTTGGGGTTTTATCTTCCGGCGGCTCGCAAAGAAGGAAACCGCAAACACGCCAACCACCGGCTCCTAAATTACCCGGATGACAGTCTATCCCGATTATTCGTTAAAGAAACTGAACACTTTTGGTTTTGATGTACGCGCCAAATTTTTTGCCGCGCCGGAAACCATTGAAGCGTTGGGCGAATTGCTTTTTGACAACCGCTACGCCCGCTTGCCGCAATTAGTTTTGGGCGGCGGCAGCAATATGCTGTTTTGCGCCGATTTTGACGGGCTGGTTATTCAACCGCGAATAACCGGCATAGAGAAAATAGAGGAAACAGCCGATGACGTTTATTTGCGCGTGGGCGCCGGCGTGGTGTGGGACGACTTTGTGGCGTATGCCGTGCAACACCATTGGGGCGGCGTTGAAAACCTGTCGTTCATTCCCGGTCATGTGGGCGCATCGCCGGTGCAGAATATCGGCGCATACGGGGCGGAAGCAAAAGACAGCATCCGGCAAGTAGAATGTATCCTCAAAGCCACCGGCGAACGGAAAGTATTTACCGCCGGAGAATGCGCCTTCGGTTACCGCGACAGCATTTTCAAGCAGGCATGGCGCGGCAGGCTGATTGTAACGCATGTGATTTTCCAACTGGCGAAACACCCGGTATTGCGCACGCACTACGGCAATGTAGAGGAGGAGTTGAGAAAATACCCCGAAGTAACGCTGCAAACCCTCCGCAAAGCCATTATCGCCATCCGCCGGAAAAGATTACCCGACCCGCAAGAACTGGGCAGCGCCGGCAGTTTCTTCAAAAACCCGGTTGTTCCCAAGAAACTGGCGGACGAGCTTATCTCAAAAGATCCAAGAATGACTGCCTATCCCATCAACGTCGATTATGTGAAACTACCGGCTGCCCGCCTTATCGAACAGGCAGGGTGGAAAGGCATGCGTGCCGGCGCAGTGGGCGTACATTCCCGGCAAGCGTTGGTAATAGTGCATTACGGCGGCGGAACAGGCAAGGAAGCGCTCGCCCTGTCGTCCCTGATATGCCAATCGGTTTATGAAAAATTCGGCGTGCAACTGGAACCGGAAGTAAATATTGTTGAATAATTAACAAATTCTTAATAAAAATACCGCAGGGATGATAGCTAATTAGAAATAAATTCTTACCTTTGCAAAAATTTTTACACGCCGTAAATGTTGATTAACCTTTAAAAAAAACAAATAAAACTTACAAACAATGAAAAAAATTTTATCTATCGCCGCCCTTGCTTTAGTTTTAGCAGCTTGCGGCACAAAAGATGCAGGTTTGTGTGTAGATAAGTTCTACGAAAACCCTGTGGAGTACATCGGCAAAGAAGTTACTGTTGCCGGATTAGCGCATGTTTGCTGCCATTCGGGAACGCTTCAAATCATCGGTAGCGAAAAACACGCGATTACTGTGATCCCCGCCGAAGGCGTAGTTGTTCCTGAAAACGCAAAAGGCGCGGTGTTGAAAGTGAAAGGTCTCATCAACGAAGAAATCATTGATGAAACTTTCATTGCTACTTTGACCGACGAGGCTGATGCAACAGAAGACTCTACCGCAAAAGCCAAATTGCTCGCCAAAGCTGAAAAAATCAAAAACATCATCGTTGCGGAAGGCGTTATCCGCAAATATTCCATCAATGCTACGAAGATAGAAGTAGCAGAATGCGATAAGGAAGCCGGCGCTGCTTGCGAAAAAGATTCTACAAAAGCTTGCTGCAAAAAGGACTCTACAAAAGCATGCTGCAAAAAAGACTCTACAAAAGCTTGCCACAAAAAAGACAGTGCGCACAGTGAAGCCGCAGCCGAATAAAGTATTATTATAATCATTGAAATAAGAAGCCGGACAACGTGTCCGGCTTTTTTTATGTATCTTTGCAATCCAAAAATTTCAACTATTATTTCGAGTACATGAAAGACCTTACACAAGGAAAAGAAGCGCCGGTAATTTTTAAGTTTGCCATGCCCATGTTGATTGGCAACGTATTTCAACAATTGTACAACATGGTAGACAGTATTGTGGTTGGGCAATATCTCGGACGCGAAGCATTGGCGGCGGTCGGCGCATCGTTTCCTATTCTTTTTTCCGTTAGTGCAATGGTCATAGGGCTGACGATTGGCGGCTCGGTGGTCGTATCGCAATATTTCGGCGCTAAACAATACGATAAAGTGCGCCGCGCTTCCGATACCATTAACATCACATTATTCCTCGCCGGTATTATCGTCGCGCTGGCGGGCTGGTTTTTCAGCGAAGATATATTCAAGTTAATCAATTTGCCGGAAGAAATTATTCCCGACGCTACAGAATATTTTTCCATACTCATACTCACTTCCTCTGTGCCCATGTTTTGTTACTATGGCGTAGCGGCGGTATTGCGCGGCATAGGCAACTCAAAAACGCCGCTGTATTTCCTCATTCTATCCACCATGCTGAATGCAGGGTTGGACTACTGGTTCGTCGCCGAATTAGGCTGGGGAATAAAAGGCGCTGCGTGGGCTACCACTATTGCCACCCTGCTCTCGTGGTGGGCGACGCTGGCATACCTGTACTATACGCGCAGCCTCGTCCGCCTGTCGCTGTCTAATTTGTCATTCGACAAAACTGCGTTCCGTGAATCCATGCGCATCGGCTTGCCGTCGGGCGTGCAGCAAACTTTTGTAGGATTGGGCAGTTTGGCGCTCATGGTTATTGTCAATCAATTTGGCGTGAATACCATTGCCGCCTATACGGCTGCCGGGCGTGTGGATATGTTCGTTGCCATGCCTGCCATGAACTTTGCGGCGGCGCTGTCGGGTTTTGTCGGGCAAAATATCGGCGCGGGACGCTATGACCGCATCAAGCACGGACTGAAGGCAACCATGATTATGACGAATATTACCTGTATATTGACTACGCTGGTCATGCTGCTGTTCGGCAAGCCAATCATGCGCCTTTTTGTGGATACTTCCGCCGCAGACAGCATGGAAGTAGTACGTATCGGCTATGAATATTTAGTGATTATTTGCTCTTTTTACTTTGTCTTCTGCTCCATGTTTACCCTCAACGGCGTGATGCGCGGCGCAGGAGCGACGCTCATCCCGATGTTCATCACGCTTTTCGGACTGTGGTTTGTGCGGGTGCCGGTAGCATGGATCCTTTCGCAAACAAAAATGGCGGAAACCGGCATCTGGTGGTCGATTGTAGTGGGTTGGATCATCGGATTCGCGGGGGCGTACATTTATTATAAATCGGGAAAATGGATGAAAAAAGCGGTAATACATCACCGTCATGCACCCGAAGAAGACGTCGAAAACCCGGACGTATCAAAGGATTTCTCAGCAAGAATATAGAGTTAGGCAATCAGGTGATTAAGAGATTAGGCGATTAGGTAGCTAACGCCTGTCGCACTTAATCTCTTAATTTCTTAATCACCTAATCACTTAATCATAATTCCCGTGTTTGTAAACGCACAGTTCCCCTTGCTGTTCATAAACCAGGTATGCGCCCAGTTCGGGGTGTGCCGCCAGGAGTTGTTGCGCTCCTTCCAAGCCCACGACCATAAAGGCAGTGGCATAAGCGTCGGCAGTCATGCAGTCGCCGGCAAGGACGGTTGCGCTAAGCAGGTTGTGCGCCACCGGATAGCCGGTAGCCGGATGAATAGTATGCGCATACTTCTTCCCGTTTTCTTCGTAGTATTGGCGGTAATTGCCAGACGTTGCCAAAGCTTTATCCGTAAGGCGCACGATGGTTTGCAACTGTTCGCCGGGAAACATGTTTCCGTCTAACGGCTTGTCGACGCCGATAGCCCAAGCCTTTCCTTCGGCGTTCTTTCCCTTGCAGCGCACCTCCCCGCCGATTTCAACAAGGTAATTACGGCTGCCCGACTGCTCCAAAAAAACCGCTATTACATCCACGCCAAACCCTTTGGCAATGGCGTTGGCATTAAGGGTTACGCGGGGGTCGCCTTTCACGATGCGCGTTCCTTCCAGCCGCACATGGCGCATGCCGGTAAATTGTTTCAGGCTGTCTACTTTTGCTTGCGTCATCGTTTCGCGACCGGTGAAACCGAAGCCCCATGCGTTAAACAGGGGGGACGCCGAAATATCGAAAGCGCCGCCCGTCGCCAAATAAACTTCGTAACTGCGCCGGAACACGGCAGTAAAAAAGCTGTCTACCACGACCGCCTCATTGCGGTTCACTTTGGAAATAATCGATTGCGGATTGTATACCGAGAGCGCCCGGTCGATTTGCGCCAACAACGAATCAATGCCGGCATGCACAGTTGCGGGCGGCGCGCCTTCGTACAGAATACGGAACGTAGTGCCCATTGTAAATCCTTCAATGGTATGGTAAGCGCCGGAACGGGAAGCGCAGGCGGAAAATAAAAGGCAGGCAATAATAATTCGATACATGCTCTTCATGGCGTTTTTTACAAAGATAGTTTTTTTCCGGCACAAGTTTTAAAATTCAAAGATTTTAAAATTTAATGTTTCATGGTTGTGCG
>JAITKG010000025.1 GCA_031278495.1 Prevotellaceae bacterium
ATAGAAAAGCAAACCTGCTTTGGCCGGAAGGAAAAACCATAAACAACAAAGAAAACCTGCTTTTGCCTGCAGGCAAAACCATAAAAACAAAAGAAAACCTGCTTTTGCCGGTAGGCAAAACCATAAAAACAAAAGAAAACCTGCTTCTGCCGGCAGGCAAAACCATAAAAACAAAAAAAAACCGTTTCTGCCGGCAGGCAGAAACATAAAATAAAAAAATATGAAAAAATTTATTGCACTCAATGTATCGCACCTGCGATTAGACGACCTGGCAGGTCTTGTCTCCGAAACCCTTATAGTTGCCGCGCCGCGCATCCCCCTTTTAAGCAGTGTGGGCATGGCAATATACCAAACGCTTAACACCGCGAACAACATGTTCCTCTCGCTGCTGAACAAACAGCGCGCCAGCGCGCTGACCCCGCAAATCGCCGAGAAAGACCAGGAACGCGACGACCTGTTTGCCGAAATCAAACGGACGTCGAAAACCGCCCAAAAAAGCTCTATCGCCGCCAACGTCGCCGCCGGAACCAAAATGGTAGAAACCCTCCAGCCTTTCTGGGATATCAACAAAGAGCCGATGATGAGCCAAACGGCGCAAATCAAACTCTTTTATTCCCGCTTTCACAGCGACGAGGCTGCCGTGTCCGCCGCCGAAGTGATTGGGCTTACGCCGGTACTCGAAGCCCTTATAGCCGCCAATACCGTCCTGTCCAAGCTCTACAACGATCGCCTTGACGAAATAGCTACCCTTGAAGGACCGTCGGCAACGAGCGTCAAAAGCGCGGTCATAGCGGCTTATGACGAATTTTGCACGACGGTGGAAGTAACCCTCTCGGCGTTGCCCGGCGAGCCCCTGCAACTGCTGTTTAACGAGATAAACGACATCCGCCGGAAATATATTTCGCGGCTGCCCGTGCCGCTGGATGAAGCGCATACCACCGTAGAGCCGATACCTGTACAGCCCTATACCGGAAAGCCCGTAACCCCGCTGCCGCGCGTGTACTTCCAGACCGGAAAAGAAACCGTAGAACTGGTGTTCGCGCAGGATTTCAACATTACCTACCGCAACAATACCAACGTGGGCGAAGCAAAACTCTTCGTACACGGCAAAGGGAAATACACCGGCACTTACGATACCACTTTCCATATCGCCAGATAGGTTGGAGATGTGAAGATGTGGCTGGCGCGGCGGAAGAGTTAAGAACTAAGAGTTAAGAACTAAGAGTTGGGCTGGCGCGGCGGAAACTTTCAACTTTCAACTTTCAACTAAAAGCCGGATGCAAAAAAGAACTGCCGGTGCAGAAATGCGCCGGCGGTTCTTTTTAAATCTTTAAATCAGGAACTGGCTGGCGGGGCAGCCACATCTTCACATCTCCACATTAGCCTGTTTTCAACTTTCAACTTTCAACTAAAATAGCGCCAGCAAGTCGTCTAATTTTGCGCGGATTTCGGCGGTGCATAAGTTACCGATACTGCCTTTGTGGGTATGGGTAACGGTTTTGTCGGGTGTAAATTTATTTTCCGCTACTGATTTTCCTACATTTTTATAGGCTTCGCGGAAGGACTCGCCTGCCAGTACGCGGCGGTTCACTTCTTCCACAGTAAACAGGTAATCGTATTTCGGGTCGTCCAGAATGCGCCTGTTCACGGTAATATTTTCCAACATAAATACGGTAACGTCTAACAGGACGTGCAGCGTGTCAATGGCGGGGAAAAGTATTTCTTTCAACAGCTGGCAGTCGCGGTGGTAGCCGTGCGGCAGGTTGGTAAGCAGGATGGTAATTTCATTCGGCACGCTTTGCAGCCTGTTGGCTTTGGCACGCAGGAGTTCCCAGACGTCGGGGTTTTTCTTGTGCGGCATAATGCTCGAACCGGTAACCAGATGGTCGGGGAAAGAAATGAAGCCGTAGTTCTGCGAGAGGTACATGACACAGTCGGCGGCAAATTTGTTCAGCGTCGCGGCAATGGCTGCCAACGCCTGCGCAACGGCTTTTTCGCTTTTCCCGCGACTCATTTGCGCGGCAATAACGTTATAATTCATATACCGGAACCCCAGCCCGGCAGTCGTCGCGTCCCTGTCCAAAGGGAATGAATTACCGTATCCGGCGGCGGAGCCGAGCGGGTTTTGGTTTACCACGTGGTAAGCCGCCAGGAGGATATACAGGTCGTCAATCAACGTTTCGGCATATGCGCCGAACCACAGCCCGAACGACGAAGGCATCGCTACCTGCCCATGCGTATAGCCCGGCAAGAGCGTTTCCTTGTGGGTTTCGCCCAGTTGTTGCAGTTGATGGAACAGCCGCACGGTTTTATCTTTCAACTGTACTGTTTCTTCTTTGAGGTAAAGTTTTATATCGACCAGTACTTGATCATTGCGCGAGCGGCCGGCGTGTATTTTCTTCCCCACTTCGCCGATGCGCCCGGTCAGCGTGAGTTCTACCTGCGAGTGGATATCCTCCACGCCGTCTTCTATCACAAATGTGCCGGCGGCTACTTCGGCGGACAGTTTTTGCAGTTCCGTACACAGCAACCGGGCTTCCGGCGCAGTAAGCAGCCCGATTTGGGCTAACATTTTAACATGCGCCAGCGAACCAAGCAAGTCATATTTTGCCAGCCGCAAATCGTATTTCCGGTCGTCGCCAACAGTGAATGCCGCCACCAGTGCGTCGGCTGTGATACCTTTATTCCAAAGAGTAGTCATGAGGGTTATGAATTATGAGTTATGAATTTTGAGTTATGAGTTATGAATTTTGGATTTAAGTTGACGCCAGCCTGAATCAGTAAATCTGTAAATTTGAAATAAACTTGATGTACCCGTCTATTCCCTCCGCTATTTCGTGGAGATATACAAACTCGTCGGCGGTGTGCGAGCGCGCCGAATCGCCGGGTCCCATCTTGATAGCGGGAACGTCCAAGCGCATCCAGTCGGAAGTCGTCGGCGAGATGTACGTCGGAATAGCCAAGCGTTCGATAGATTGCAGCAAGGGATGTCCGGCGGGTGTGAACGAGCAGCGGTTGTCCAGCGACCGCGCCTTTAATTCGCTCTTTACGCCTGCCTGCAAGTATTCCAGAATTTCCCGGTTTGTATAGCATTCGTTAGGGCGGACGTCCACCACAAACCGGCAAACATCCGGCACAACGTTGTGCTGGTAACCGCCGTTAATCATCGTTATGCTCTTCTTCACCGCACCCATAAGCGGCGATACCTTATCAAAGGTAACATTCCTGATATAGGTAATATCGTCCAAAGCATCATAAATAGCATTGACGCCTTCGTCGCGCGCAGCATGCCCCTGCATGCCGTATGCCGTTCCGTCAAGCACCAGAAGCCCCCGTTCGCCAATGGCGGCTTGCATCAACGTAGGTTCGCCGACAATAGCGCAATCAATATCTTTCAGTTCCTGCGTAACCATCCGGATACCTGCCGTGCCGGAATTTTCTTCTTCACAACTCAATACCAGCAGCAGGTTAAACGGCAGTTCCACCGTATTAAAATAAATAAAACTCTCGGTAAGCGCCACCAGCGAAGCGCCCGCGTCGTTACTGCCCAAGCCGAAGAGCTTGCCGTCTTTCTGGACAGGTTTAAAAGGATTCATCATATAACCGTCTGCCGCCTTCACGGTGTCGATATGCGAATTGAGCAACAATGTTTTTTTCCCTTTGCTGTTTTTTTTTGAATAGGCACAAACATTATTGCCTATCCTGAAAGACGCAACGCCAACTGCCGAAAGCTGCGCCGCCAAATAACCGGCGGCCGCCGCCTCCGAACCCGAATAGGCGGGAATAGCTATTTTACCTTTCAACAATGCTACGGCATGGGACAGTAAATCGGATTTTATTTCTTTTTTAGTCATAAGTCATTTTAGTTGAAAGTTGAAAGTTGAAAGTTACTGACGCGCCAGCAGAATTAAGAATTTCCACATTTCCACATCTCCACATTTCCACATCTTCACATCTCCACATCTTCACATCTTCACATCTTCACATTTCCACATCTTCACATCTCCACCCGTATGCGCGTACCGGCATTTGCCGAAAGCAGGTGGTCGGCGTGTTTTATGTGCACTTCCGCTACGCCGGCACGCAAGGCGGCAAAAGCATTATCTAATTTCGGCAACATTCCTTTGGAAATAATTTTTTGCGCTTTCAGTTGTTGAAAATATGCCGTATCAATTTCGGGAATAACAGAATTGCCGTCGTCCGGATCTGCAAGTACGCCGCCCTTTTCAAAGCAAAACAATAATTTTGTACGATATGTTTCCGACAATGCCGCCGCGATAGCCGAAGCCATCGTATCGGCATTGGTATTGAGCAGCCCGCCCTGCGTATCGTGCGTGATAGCGCAGAAAACAGGACACAGCCCGTTGCCAAGCAGCAGCGACAATACCGGGACATTGATGCGTCCGGCAACGACGTCGCCGGCAAAC
The DNA here is from genome assembly GCA_031278495.1 of Prevotellaceae bacterium. Taxonomy (GTDB): domain Bacteria; phylum Bacteroidota; class Bacteroidia; order Bacteroidales; family UBA932; genus JAIRKX01. Next base: position 4,428 of record JAITKG010000025.1, read on the forward strand.
CCGAAATCAACCGGCGCCGGCGGACGCTTCGTTGCCGGAACCGTATCAGCGTCCGCGCCCGACAGCCCGATAGCATTGCAACCTGCCTGCTGCAATTGCGCTACAATGGTTTTGTTAATCCACCCGGCATATACCATTGTGCAAATTTTCAATGTCCCTGCGTCTGTTATTCGCCGCCCTTCGTACATGCGCACCGGCACGCCTGTTTTTTCCAGCAGTTCGGTGGCAAGCGTCCCGCCGCCATGCACCAGTATTTTGGGGCTTTCCAAAGCGGCAAAGCCTTTCAGAAACGATTGCAATGCCGCCGGCTTGTCAATGACATTTCCCCCGATTTTAACGATTGTGAGCGTGTCCATAGCTTTTCATCCGAGTTGCAAAGGTACGAAAAACAATGAATATCCGGGAATTTCAAAATTTAAAAATTTAAGGTTTCATGGTGGGGTAAAGCAAAGTTCACGTTTCTTGTGTAGCAAACTATTTTTTATTTACAAATAAAAATTAAAAATAATTTGCCAGCGGTTTTCTCATCCTTCAAAATACCGCTTGCGCAGCCAGTATTCAAACACCGGGTTAATGAAACAGGGTCTGTTCCGGATGAAGGTAATGATTTCTTTTTTCTCCAGCGCCCCGCGCACCCGCGTAATGTTTGCTGATGAATGGAGTTGGTAGCCGGCAATCACTTCGGCGGAGCTGAAGCGGTCGATACCGTCAATAACGGCATGCAGGTAGTTTATTTGCGAGTCGCTCAAATCGTCGGCAAGGAGGCGGAAGAAGTGGTCGTTGTAGTTGAGTAAATCTTCGCTGGCGCTGTCAATCATGCTGTCAATCACAAAACCTTTGGTGTTGAGCCAGCAGAGGTGTGCGAATTGTTGCACATAAAACGGGTAGCAGCAGGTGGTGCGGCAAATCTCTTCGGCAAATTCTTTGGAAATTACGCGACCGCTTTTGGAAAAGGCTTTCACGATGTAATCCACCAACGCTTTTTCGTCAATCGGTTCCAGAGGTATTTGTTCGCCGAACTTGTAGAATGCCTGTTTTTCGGTGAACAGGTTGCGCATGGCGTTTATTTTGCTTCCGCATAATAAATAGCCGGCGTTTCGTTGCGGCTTCCATTGCGTAATCAGGCGTTTTTGAAAAGCGGCGGTATCGTCGAAGCGGGTGATTTCCTGAAAATCGTTTATCCATACAATAAACGCCGTGTTTTGCAGTATGGCTATTTTTTCGGGCAGTTGTAAAATTTCGTCGGCAAATTCAAGCAGCCGTTGTTTGTCGAAAATAATTTGTAACGGGGCATTTTGTTTCCTGTCATTGATTTCAATATGCGGTCGTGCGAGCGGCAATAGTTGTTCCGCCATGGCAATCCATTCGTCGCCCGTAGCGCAGGCGGCGCTGAAGATTTCGCGCGCCAGCAGGGTGTAGAAAGAATAGGCGTCGCGGATATTAAACAAATTGCAAGTACACCATTTCAGTTCCGTTTGTTTTGCCGCCTGTATAAACGCGCTGCGTACCAAAGATTTTTTGCCGTAGCCTGCCGGTGCAATCAATACCGTATTTTCTTTGTTGGACAAGTTGGAGGCAAGCCACGACAGCTCGTCTTTCCGCCCTACGAACGATTCATTGATAACTTCCCGGGAAAATACAAAAGGTGAGTCCATGCTGCAATTTGGTTATTCCAGTATTTCGAACAGTTCGTCTAATTTTGGCGTCAGGATAATTTCGATACGCCGGTTTTTTTGGCGGGCGTCGGCGGTTTTTGCGTTATCTAATGGAATAAATTCCCCGCGACCGGCAGCGGTAATACGCCGGGCGTCAATTTGGGAATTTTTGAGCAGTTCGCGGACAACCGACGTGGCGCGTTTTACGCTCAAATCCCAGTTGTCTTTCAAGTCGCCCGTGCCACGGTAAGCCACGTCGTCGGTATGTCCTTCTATCAATACGTTGATTTCGGGATTCTGCGCCAGCATTTGCGCCAAGTCTTTGATAGCGCCGGCGCCCCGTGCTTCTATGTCGTAGCGTCCCGAACGGAAAAGCAGTTTATCCTCCATTGATACATATACCTTTCCATTCTTCGTATGTACGCTCAATCCCTTTCCTTCAAAGCCGAGCAATGCGTCGGACACTTTGCGCCGGAGGGCGGTTACCGTAGAATCCTTGCGTGCAAGGATAGCTTCCAGTTCCATTAACCGTTTATTTCGTTTTTCCATTTCGTCCTGCATTTGTTGCAGCTCGCGGAGTTTCGCCGCCAAATCATCTTCCCGCTTTTGCAGTTCTTCGCGGGTACGCTGTATTTCGATACTCATGCTGCCGGTTTCCTTGATATTCTGCCGGCGCGAACGGTCCATCAAGCCCTGCAGTTCGACCAATTGCTTTTGCAGCGATACTCTTTCGGCTTCCGTTGTTTCAAATTTTTTAGCAATTTCTTCCAGTTCCTGCAACCGGCGTTTCAGGGCGGCATTTTCATTGGCTAAATTATTCATTCGTTCGTTAATCCTGTTGCGGTCGTCCATCAAAAGGCGATAGTCGGCATTTAACGAATTATATTGCGTGCTCGACACGCAGGAACTCAATACCAGTGCGGCAACCAGAAGTATAGAAGAAATTTTAACGTATTTCATAATGGGAAACAATTTTATTCTATGTCGCAAAGATAATAAAAGATTTATGAATTACGCGATTTTATGGCTGGCAGGATAATACAATCCCCTTACATTTATACAGGATATACAGGAAGCAGAATTATCCGGATTTATCAGGGAATGCCTGCCCGGATACAGGATTGTGAAAATTGGTAAATTCATAAATTTCTTGGAGTATTATATCCTTTTTACCTGCGAAAATAATGTATACAGGCGAAAGATGAAGTATTCATAAAAATAAAGTAATATATTTGTAGCATTATTGATGTTCTTTGTTTATTGATGTAGGAAATTGGCGAAATTTCAACCACTGATGTACCATGCCTAAAAAAATAAATATTATTTTAGATTTATTCATTATTGGCGGGTTTGCCAGGTTTCTTACAACGATAAACCAAAATTCACGTTTTCTTTTTTAAAGAAAAATCCCACAAACAACATAAGAATCGTGAAAAGTGGCAATGAGAAAAAATTGCAGCTGGAGATTGTTTTGTAGATGTTGTTTGTGTTTGTGTTTGTGGGTACGTATACAAAACAATCTCTAAAAGCTGCATATAATAAAAAATAAAAAAATAAAAAATAAAAAATTATGAGAACAAAATCTTTTTTTCTTGCAATGCTTGTAAGCGTTGCTGCAAATGCTACCGTAACGGTAACACCGATAAGTACGGATTATGCCGCAAAAAAAGTAACGTTCAAAGTGGCATGGACGAATTCCCCCTCTGCGCCCTATAATAACCGCGTATGGATATGGATAGATTTCTGCCCGATAAGCGGCGTAACGCCCCATGGTTTTTCAACTGCTACTATTTCCAATCCCACCAGGACAGGTGGGTATGGTACTATCACGGGATTGAACGGACGTGGTTTTTTTATAGAATATAGCACAACCAATCCCGGCTCGACGGTTACGGCTACGTTAAGTAATGCGCCTGCCGGAAAATTCAACTGGTGCGTTTATGGCAGCGACTATCCGCCGAATGCAGTCATAAACGGAAACAGTTATACTTTGAAAGGCACGCCGCCATTTGTCGTTAATGGCTCTTCTCTCGGCGCTGGGGTAAGAAGTTATTCAGGTGGTTGCATTACTTCTATTACTGACGCTACCGGTTATCCCGGAATAATCAATCATTCTTTTTCGGCAGGTGCTATTAACAACGGCAGCAATACTGTTCTTGTAGGCACAACGCCTGCTGCTATTACTTCAAATACGGCTGCAAGCAGCGGTGGAGGCTTTACTTACCGTTGGGTAAGAATCGGCACATCCAGCGCTACATATACAGATAATAATGCCGGGCATAGTTTTGCGACGGCAGAAATAAATACGGCAGGCTCTTGGACGTACTACCGGGAAGTGCGTGATAACACATGTGCCACTACCACATGGAATCGTTCATCAGGCTCGTATAAATTAACCGTGATGAACTGCCCATACACCGGCAGCGATTTGTACATAGATGCTACGCATCTTTGCCGACAACGTACCAGTGGCGCAAGAAACTGGGAAGCATATATACGAGATAGCCGGGATAGAGAGATTTACCGCATTGTTTTGATGCCTGACGGTAAATGGTGGCTAGCGCAAAACGTGAAATTAGCCCGCTACGGTGGAACAAACGTAGGTGTGGCATTTAGCAATTGTAATAAAGATGAATGCGGAAGAGGATACACGCGTGATGAAACCATCGGTGCATGGGGTGGTACCAGTGGTGTAGGAGAAAATAAACAGGGCGTTTGCCCTTCTGGTTGGATTTTGCCAACATATATTCAATATCAAAACTTATTTAATGCCATCAATCCCAGCATAAGTTGGAGTAGCTATACACACAGCAGCGGCATCTGTAGAGCTTATTACGTCATAGATCAAACTGTGGCTACAAGATTGCACAACCAGACTTGGACATGTGACCCAGGAAATGATTACTATGGTTGGGCAAGTATTACAAACTATTCTGGGTGTGGAACAAATTTAGAGTCCTGTGGTTGGATCTGGATCGCACAAACAAACTTGACCACGGTACAGTATACCAGATGGGGGTTTAGAGACTGCGCTGCGTACAAAAGCTGTAATTTGATCGAATTTGCTTGGATCCATAATAGTATTCGCAACCCAGCAAAGTACGGGATGTTTGTGCGTTGTATCCACCAACTGTAGTTTATAGCAAAACATATTTTACCTTTTCAAAGCAACCAAAAATAACGCTTTGTACTACTGCATTCGTTGAATTTATTAAGGTTTTTCCGCAAAACCTTTTATTCCGGCTATTGGCATTCA
>JAITKG010000119.1 GCA_031278495.1 Prevotellaceae bacterium
CAACCTTAAATCTTTAAATGTTGAAATTTTTAAATCCTGCAATCCCGAAACGCTACTGCGAAAAAGAATAAATCAGCGCCGCCGCGCCTGTTATTGCGCAATAGGCGGCAAAATAGATGAGTTTTCCGCGCTTGACGATTGCGATCATCCATTTGCAGGCGGCGCAACCGGCGGCAAAAGCGGCAATAAAGCCAGTTAATAATGCCGGCGCAGGTATAGCGACAGAGCCGGAAAAACCGCCTTTCATCAAATCCAGCAATGCCTCGCCCAGAATGGGAACCAATACCATGAGGAATGAAAATTGCGCAACGGTTTCTTTCTTGTTGCCCAACAGCAACCCGGTAGAAATAGTTGCGCCGGAACGCGAAAGTCCCGGCAGCACGGCGCATGCCTGCGCAATGCCAATGAGAAAAGCGTCGCGGAAAGAAATTTTCCCTTTCGCCCCTGGTTTGGCATAATAAGCGAATGCCAATAATGAAGCGGTAACCAGGAGGCACGCGCCCACGACCAATAACCCCGAACTGAACAGCGATTCGATGACGTCCTTAAAAAACACGCCCACCACTGCTACCGGCAGCATCGACAGGATAATTTTTGCTACATATTGCGTTTCGTCATTCCATTGAAAACGGCACATGCCTTTGCCTAAACCGGCAATTTCTTTCCAGAGGATTAAAATCGTGCTGCACACGGTAGCCGCATGCACCGCTACGGCGAACATTAAATTCTCTTCGCCCTGTAACCCGAAAAGGGTTTGTCCAATTTGTAAATGCCCGCTACTGCTTACCGGAAGAAACTCCGTAAGCCCTTGTACCAAGCCCAAAACAAGCGCTTCCCACCAATCCATACGCGTTTATTTTTCCGGTGTTTTGGGTTTGCGCATGATCGCGTATACTTCTATCGCAAAGCCGGCAATCACGACCACTGGCGCTAAGGTGATGCGTGTAAAACTGAATAATTCCGCGCCATCGAAGACGTCCGGGTTATCGCTTCCGCCGCCCAGCATAAGCAGGAAACCCACTACAATTACGCCAAAACCAATAGCAATGTATTTGTAGTTTTGCGGTTCGACAGCAAACCACGCCGTTTGTTTTGCCGCCTTGTCTGTGGCGGCAGCAGCCGTTTTTTTAGCCGTGATATTTTTTTGTGCCATATTGTTTAGTATTAAAAATTATTTTCCCTTTGCCGCCAGCCGTCAGGTAGCATACAGGTCGTCGTTGTTAATGCGCAGGAACCGCGTTACCGAAAAGTAGGTGGACACCCAGCTAATTAACATGCCCAATAACAAAATTGCCGCAAACAGCATGCTTACCACGCGGGCGTCAATAAAGCCCAGCAGTTCGCCAAATTCATTTTGCAACGCATACACCACGCCGGTGATTAACAACACCGCAATAATGCCGGCGATAACGCCTTGCAGTAAACTCCGCAGCAGGAACGGCCGCCGGATGAACGCCCGCGTTGCGCCGACCAAACTCATGGTGTTTATCAGGAACCGCTTGGCATGAATGCTGAGGCGGATGGTATTATTGATAAGCACCATGGAAATAAACAGCAACAAGGTAATAAATACCAGCATCACCAAGCCGATTTTATGGATGTTTTGATTTATCAAATCAATCAACGAGCGTTGGTACGACACTTCGCGAATATGCGGAATAGCCTGCAACTGCTTCTCAATAGAAGCAACGCTATCGGCGTCGGCATAAGCTGCCGTGAGTTTTGCCTCAATGGATACCGGCAGCGGATTGTAATTAAACGCCGCCATGAAATCAGCGCCGAGCAATTGTTTCATCTCTTCGGCAGCCTGTTCTTTGGAAATATATTTCGTTTGACGGACAAACGGCGCAGCGTCTAACTGTTTACGCACCCAGGCAGCGTCGGCTTCTGTGGCGTGTTCGTCCAGAATAACCGACAGGCTCAGGTTTTCCTTGAAAAATATGGACAAACGATGCGCATTGAGCAACAGTATTCCTGCCGACCCCAATAAAAACAACACAAGGGAAATACTAATCACCGCCGAAACGTAAGAAGTGCGTACCCGGCCTGCCATCATTCGCTGTTTATATTTTGCCATATAGCGTTACTATGATGTGCAAAGGTACAAAAGAAAGGGGAATTATACATTACACGGGGGGAATTTTCCGGAAAAAATCTTTGTCAAACGGCTGCACCCGGCAAATTATCCGGTATTTTACCGGCGTCCGTTCGTTCCTTGCGGTACGTTTTCAGCCAGTGCAGGAATCCAAACGACGCCATGCCGATTTTCATGAAACTCTCCAGCGCAAGGAACAGCAACCCGCCGAAAGGATAGCGGATAGCATTCGTAATATTCACGGTCATCCATGCCGCCCAGCAATCCAGCTTTTTCTGCGCCGACAGCCATTGCGCCGTGAGGATAACTACTAAAATAAATGCATCTAAAAACGGTTGTTCCGCCCGGCGCACCGCCGGAAACCACAGGTGCAGCCGGGAAACAATTGCGCCAAGTATAACGGTCAATACCGCCACCGCAAGCAATACCAACAGCCGGCGACGGTTGTCCAGCAAGGTAATTTTCAGTTCATGGCGGTTATTGGCTTCGTTGGCGCGCGGGTGCGTCCAGCGGTAATGCCCATACATATTTATGGCAAACGAAATCGGTTGCAACAGCATGCTCGAATATAATCCCTTTTGCAAAAACAACGGGAACAGCAGCAGGTTATAGAGGTAACCAACCCAGAAATTAGCCGTTTTGGCGCGCATTGCCAAGAAAATGCAAACCAAGCCGGCGAGCGTGCAAACGACTTCCAAATAACTCACCTGTTGCCTGCCGACCGTGAAACAAATAGTGTGTACGTCAAAAAAAGTAAACATAAAATGAATTTATTACCCATCAAGGGCGTCAATGGGGCGCAAAGATACAAAAAAACAATGACCCAACATCGCAGGCTAATGTGAGTAATTGGCTGCGGCGGCAGTCAGTTTCTAATTTAAAGATTTAAAAAGAACCGCCGGCACGTTTTCGTACCGGCAGTCCTTTTGTTGAATTAAGATTTAGCCGCGCCAGCCACATTTCCACATCTCCACATCTTCACATTTTCACATTAGCCTGCGTCAGCTTAATTCTTAATTCCTAACTCAACCCGCACCCGCGTTCCTTCGCTGTGCGTGGTAAACTCCGGCGCATACATACATTGCAGGCTGGTAATACCGTTGGAAAATTCGCCGGCATGCGTGGCGAACAGTTCGTACTCGAAGACGCAGGTTCCTTTGGGGAGGTACGCAATAAAGAAGTTCGCCGCCGCATCGCGCATCGATTCGTAATAGCCCAATCCATCCTGCCGGCGGTAACCCGACAATACGTTTACCGGCTCGAATGCCGCCGCCCGCATGTCTTTCAGGTGCACATATTCCATGTCGCGGTCGGCGCGGATTTCAATACGCACAGTAACTTTATCGCCTGTTTTCAGCGGATGCTCCGGCGTGATTTCCGTCAATACATCGCCGGCGGGCGAATGGATTTTCCGGTACAACCGCTTGTTGATTTGTACGCCGGTAGCGGCGGGCGTGATTTTGTCCAACTGTTCAAAATATTGCCAGTAAGCCGCGCCCCATGCCAGCCCCCCGTCTCCCGAAGGGGGCGTAATGGAGATGCGTCCCATAGATGGTCTTATCTCCGCACCGCGCCACGATGCCTTGAAATAGCCGGCGCCGGCTTCCGTAAGCCCCCCGCTTCCCGAAGGAGGAGTGATGAGGCTGTCGCCGACCATAATTTGATAGAGGGCGTCTGCCGTTCTCCCGTTGGAGGTTAGGGGATTTTGGCTTCCTTTTTTGAGCAACGCATAAACCGCTCCGACCGTAGCTTTGGTGGTCTTCCAGTCTTGCGTTTGTTTCTGTTTGAGCAGCCACGTTTGCATATCGGCGACGGCGGCGGAGTCGCGGGCTATTTCGTCGAATGCTTCTATCAGCAACGCCTGCGTTTCAACGGGCGCCTGGTACCACCACCAGCCGCTTTCGTTGCGCCAGTACATGCCCATTTCATCGCTGTGCAACGCCGTTGCAGAGAGCGATTGCAGGATAAGTTGCGCAGCCTTTGTATCGTTGTAGCGATGCAATGCCAGCGCAAGCATACCTTTGAGGTAGTTATTGTATTTTGTCCAGTGGGCGGCTGCCTGCGTTTTGAAATATGCAAACGCTTCGCGCGCTTCCGCCGGAATGGGATACGTGTCCGTAAAGAAACTGCGGGCGTAGAGGTAGTGAACGGTTAAATACGCCGGCGAGTTTTCCTTTTTATCCTGCGGCGTTTTGTCCGCCTGCTTTTTTATTGCGTTAAAATCTTCCGCCAGCCGGTCATCCATGTAGCGGATGGCTTTGGCGAGTACGGCTTCGTCGCCGGCGGCGGGGATATTCATTTTCTGCAAATGCCCAATGCCCGCTACAATATGTTGTGTGATGTAGCGGTCGTCGCGACCGCCGCGGAACCATGCGAAGCCGCCGTTAGGCGTTTGCGCCTGCTGCATTTTGCGCCATGCCGCCGCCTGCTCATCGCGCATCCGGTGAAGGTCGAACAGCAGGGCGATCCGTTGCTTGCGTTCCGCTTCATTGCGGGCATCGCGCACCCAGGGCGTTTCTTCAAGCAAAAGGCTTTTCAGTTCCCCGTTCTTCTCTAAGTTCGATTGCAACGCCGCCGGCTGATAGTTGCGCCAAAGGTCAAATACGCGTTTTATCTTCGGGTCGCTGTTGGCTATGTGCGCGGCAATGGCATTGGCACAGTAGCGGCTGAACACCTGTTCGGCGCATTCGTAGGGATATTCCATGATATAGGGCAACGCCTGCACGGCGTACCACACCGGATGGCTGGTAAATTCTATGACGTATGCATGATTGCGCAATGTGGAACTGCCGGCGTGCAACAGTCTGGTAAATTCAAACTGTTTGGGCTGCGCGCCGCGCATGGGCAAAGGCAGGCTTTCCGTAACCAACATCCGGTTGGTCAGCACCGGCAGCGTGTGCTCTTCGCCGTCGGATACCTGCCGTCCTTCTTCCACCGGCGCAGTGGCGGTAATACGGTAAGTAACGGCTTGCAAGCCTTCTGGAATATGGATTTTCCACGACACCGCGCTGTTGCCGCCTGCTGCCAGCGATACGGTTTTTGCAGCCGTTTCGCCCGCCGTCCACAAGGCGATTTCCTGCAGGGTGAACGCGTCAAAAAAGCGGACTTGCGCGGTTACGCCTAACGGTTTTTCGGAAAGGCTCGACAGCTTTGCACTGAAATAAAGGGTGTCGTTTTCACGGAAGAAGCGGGGCGCATTGGTAAATATCATCAATTCTTTTTGCGTAACCGGCGTTTTTTGCACATAGCCGGTTTTTAAACCGGTCGTCCATGCGAGGGCTTGCATGTTCCAGCGGGTAAGCGATTCGGGAACGGTGAAACGAATGACTGTTTCGCCGTTTTCGTTCGTTTGCAGTTGCGGGTAGAAGAACGCCGTTTCATTGAAGTTCGTGCGGAGCGGCACGGCGGGCGCGGTTTCCGCCGCTTCTTCATCTGCGGCTATTACCGCTTCCGTAAATTTAACAACGCTTTTTGACAGGGGGGAATCTTTCATATCCTCCACAGGTAATACCTCTGCATTTGCTGTAATACCGCCAACCCTAACCATTTTTCTTGAGCTGCCATAGCTGATGGAAAGCAAACTTTCCAACGAAATTAACCGGTCGTAGTTGCGTTGTTGCACGCTTTTCGCCGGATAATTTTGCGTTGCTTTTTCACTGTGCTTATATTGAAAAGCCTCCTGCGTGTTCCATGGGAACGTTATGGCGTTGTTCTTCCACGGGAAGAAATTCCATTGATTGGGAGCAAACGCATCCAACGAGGCGTCGTACATGGACGCTAACAGTTCGGCTGCCACTGCATCGCCGGCTTTGTCTTTAATCGTGATGCGCCATTCTTCTTCCTGTCCGGGTTGCAGTTTATCGCGGAAAGTGGCAAATTCGAGTGACAGTTTTTTATTGTCGAAAGGCACCTGTACGGTTTTATTTTGGCTGTAAACGCGGTTGTGCCGGACGAAAAACAGCGACACGCCAAAGCCGCCGCGGTGCGCTTCGGTAACCGGAATTTCTATTATTTGTTTATTGCCGGAAAACCGAAGCAGCCGTTGTGCCAGCACTGCGCCGTTGTGTCCGGTAATTTCCATCCACGCCTGCACGTCGTCGTATGCGCTGCCCGCTACGATTTTCACTGTCTCGTCCGGCTGCGCCGACGAAGGCAACGTTTCCAGCAAAACTGCATCTGCGCACTGCGTCCCGTTTGCCCGGAATCCGGTGAAGGCAGTTGTGTTTTCTACCGTTTCGCCATAGGGACCGGTAGCCGAAAGCGTAACCAGATAAGCGCCCTCCGCCCATTGCCGTATATTCGGGAGCGCGTACGCCGTTGCGCTTTGCGTGTCGAACGTTATCGAAAATACTTGCTTTTCGCGATCCCACCGTTCGATGCGGTCTTCTTCGTCGTACGGGCTGTAGGGAAAAAGTTTTTCAAATTCCGCACGGGAAAGGATGAACTTGTCGGGACGTTGCCCGCGGCGGGGTTGCAGCAGGCGGTCGGGACTGCGCAGTTTCCAAACCGTCAACGTGCCTTTCACGGGCAATGCTTTTCCGCGAAGGTTGGTTGCCGTAACGGTTATTTCTTTCAGTTCTTCCAGCATTACTTTTTCAGGCAGCCCGGTAGAAAGCAACAAGGCTTGGTAGCCAATGGGTGCCGTTGTTTTGGCTTCGTGCGTTTCGCCATTGACGTCGCTCACCGACGCATAAACCGTGTAATGGAACACGGGCGACAGCGTCCTGTCCACGCCGGCGTCGGGAATGGCGGTGAATGAAATAGCAAACAAGCCATCGGCGTCTGTCAGGGTTTCGCCGTTCGTAATTTCCTGCGCCGGCGAGGAGGGCGGCACGCCCCACCACAGCCGCCATAACGGATAGCGGGCTTCGCGCACCACGCGGTAGGTTACTTTGGCGTTGCTTACCGCGCTGCCTGCATAGGCTTTCGCTTTTCCATGCAGGGTAACCTTTTCGCCCAACCGGTACGCCTTTTCCGTTAAATCAAACGTTACCTCAAATTCTGGCCGTTTGTATTCCTCCACATGAAAATACGCCCTGCCGTTGCCGTCCGGCGCATTTATATACATTTGCCCCGTCAGCCCGTTTGCAGGAATGATAAAACTGCCGGCAAACGAACCAAATTCGTTAGTTGTCACCGGCAGTTCCGAAATCTGTTCGCCATTGACATTATAAAACGTAACTGTTTGCCTCTTGCCGGCGGCTACCGCAGCTTTTTCGTTTTCCCATTTCAACACGACGCCTTTAAAATAGACGGTTTGCCCCGGACGGTAAATAGCGCGGTCGGTAAAAAGGGTGGTTTGGTAAGACGGGGCATTCGCGCTGGCATAGCGGTATAAATAAACGTTTCCGCCGGCATAGCTGTCCGTCCCTTTGGTGAAAAATAAAGATGAACTGCGGTGTTGATTACCTGCGCTGGTCAATGTTATCCTGCCATCTGCGCCGGAGGTATAGGTTTCGCCGTATTTCACTTCATATCGCTGTTGGTTGTAATTATATTCATGCGTGTAGCGTTGTGCGGTTACGCCGCTCAACGGCTGCCCGCTTGTCCGGTCAAGCAATTGCACAACAACTTGCCCGTTATCTTCCCTTTTCACAAAACTGATGTTCGTTACCCAAATGCGCGTTTCTGTTACGAGTGCGGCGTTTTTCGAAAAATGCCCGTCTACCGAAGCCAGCAGGGCATAGTACCCCTCGTCCAATGCCGGCAGCGTCAGCTCCACAATATGCTGCTGGTAATCGCCATCGCCGGGCAAATCAAACGCCGCTATTTGCACGGTTTTTGCCGCTGCATAAGCCGCCAGCCGGTCTTCTTTATTGGTTTGCAACAGTTCTTTTTTAAAATCCAGCGCAACGATTTTGATATACACTTTGGGTACGTTCCGGTACGCCACGTTGACGAGCAACGGCCGGCCGGGCGTCGCCGCCTCGTCCGCCGAAAGGGTGAGCGCCGGTTGCAGGATGTCATTTTTCAGGGACAGGCAATTATTTGCGCCGAAACTTTTTGGAAAACGGCTTGCCGCGCGGTCAATCACTGCCACCGCCTCTTTTTTCTTCCATTGCGGCGCAGGATTGGTAAATGGGTGGTAAGCGTCGCCCTGCCGGTTATACAACTTTGCCATGCGGTAAGCGACTTCCGCCGAACACGGCGCATCAGGATACTGCGTTTCCAATGCCTGCAACGCCTGCAGGTATAAGCTGTCCCTGTTGGGCAGGACGCTTTTCCGGTGCACAAAATCCAGCCGCCACAAATCGGCGTCCACCAATGCGTCCGGCATGGTATCCGGCAAATGAAACGCAATAAGCTGTTGCAGCAATACCAACGATTGGTACGGAAATGATAAACTGTCCGCCGTCGCCAGCGGCTGCTGCGCGAAGGCGGCGGCAGGCGCGAAATATGCTGCCCGGTCAATTACAAACCGGTCAGCCGGCTGCGTCAAACCGGCTTCGGCGTTTTGGTAAAAGGCAACGGCGCGGAACGCCAAAAAATCAAACAGCGTGGGACGGTAACGCTCCGAATCCAACGCCTTTTCCAAAATAGCGGCATATGCGCCGACAGGGATTTGCTGCAACGCCTGCGGCATTTCCAGCGAAGCCGAATAATGGGCTACGCATCGAGCCGCCAGTTGCCGTAAATCCAGCGTACGCACATCGTCCGGAGGCAAGCTCCCTACCGTATCCGGAGCGGGCGTCCGGGACGTGCGGTTGCGGAACTGCCAGCGGTTTCCTTCGTAATATTGCCAGTATAAACCGGCAGCTATCGTGTGCAAAATATTCCTGGCGGGGAATGTGGCAGTACGGAGCAGTTCTTCCGTCTCCGTAATGTTTTTGGCAAGCGCTTCTTCCTCATAGCTGCCTTTTGCCCGCAGGCGGTAAATCACGGCTTTGATGAATTGCGGCACATTTTTTTCCTCCTGCGCTGCATTGTAAATTTTATCAATAATTTTCTCCGCCGGTTGCGGTTGCCCAATCTTTAACAAACTGTCGGCTTTTTTCCATCCGGATGCATAATTTTTCATTGGTATGTTGGGTTGATTTTCCTGCGTCCATGCCGGCAGCGCGGTACACAGCGTCACAACGGCTATTAAAACGGTTCTTTTCATAAACGAGCCTTTTAGTTCATAACAAAGATAGTGAAAAAGAATTTGTGGAACAGGTTCTAATAGTAAATGCAATGGAAATAATAAAAATTATGAAATAAAATTTGCAATTAAAAAATAAAGTAATATATTTGCAGCGTTAAT
>JAITKG010000120.1 GCA_031278495.1 Prevotellaceae bacterium
CCGCCGCAAAGGTAATAAAAAAAAGTTATAATACAAATTTTTTTTATAGCATCAGCCTGAATATGTAAACCTGTAAATCCGCCAATTGTTTCCGGCGCCAGCCCGATTAGTCCCATTAAACAATTAGTCCCATTAGCACATTGGCTCGTCATTCCGAGTGAAGCGTCGAGGATGGCGCCGCGCTGCGGTGGCGGCGCCCAAGAAGGAAGTTGTGATTTCCAAATTGAAAAGTAGCAAACGCCGGTGCGCTGTGGCAGCCGGCTTATGACTCACGTTACCTCCATTTCCCCAAAAAACAAAAGCGGGTAACATAAACTACCCGCTTCTGCCTAACCTAAACCTATGAAAAAATCTATTCGAATATAAGACCTTCTACTTTTAAAAAAGTTTAATTTGCCGCCTGATTATTTTTGTTATACTGCCGCAACGCTACCTCCAAACATTTCATAGCCTTTTTTAAATCTTCGATTTGGAGGACATAGGCGATACGCGCTTCATTTAATCCTTTTCCTTTTGTAACGTAGAACCCGCTTGCCGGAGCAATCATTACGGTTTGCTTTTCGTATTCAAATTCCTCCAACAACCATTGTGCAAATTTATCGCAATCGTCCACCGGCAGCCTTACAATCGTATAGAATGCGCCTTCGGGCATGGGGCAATATACGCCTTCCATTTTGTTGAGCGCATCCACCATATAATTACGGCGGGCAATATATTCGTCGCGCACGCCTTTGAAATAACTTGGCGGGGTTTCCAATGCGCCCTCGCCCGCAATTTGCCCGTAAGCAGGCGAACACAACCGCGCCTGTGCAAAACGCAATACGCTTTTCATGACCTCCCTGTTATGGCTGATAATTGCTCCTATCCGCACGCCGCAAAGGCTGTAGCGTTTGGAAACAGAGTCTATCAACACCACATTTTCTTCGATGCCTTTTAATTGCATACACGAAAAATGCGGCGTACCGGTATAGCAAAATTCACGGTAAACTTCGTCGGCAAACAAATAAAGGTTGTGCTTCTTTACCAGCAATGCCAATTGTTCCAGCTCTTCGCGCGAATACAAATAACCTGTCGGGTTGTTCGGATTGACGACAACAATACCTTTTGTTTTTGGCGTAATTACTTTTTCAAATTCGCTGGCAGGCGGCATGGCAAAATTATTATCCACGCTGCAAGGTACGGCTTTCAACACTACGTCCGTCCATGTGGCAATGCCGTTGTAATTGGTGTAGAACGGCTCCATAACAATCACTTCGTCGCCCGGGTTAAAACACGTCGAAAAACCGATTTGTATGGCTTCGGAGCCGCCGGTGGTAATAATAATTTCGTCGTGCGAAATATCAATCCCGAGTCCTTTATAATAACCCGCCAATCCTTTGCGGTAGCTTTCATTCCCCGCCGAATGCGGATACGCTACTAATTCCAGATTATTGTTCTTTACGGCGTCCAGCGCTTCTTTCGGCGACGCCACGTCGGGTTGCCCAATGTTGAGGTGATACACTTTTACGCCGCGTTTTTTTGCGGCTTCCGCAAAGGGAACCAACTTGCGCACCGGCGACAGCGGCATGATTTGCGCTTTTTGAGAAATTTGCAACATAAAATTATTAAGGTTTAAGATTTATCGTTTTACTCGGGATAGTTCCCGGTTATTTCATCGTATGGTAAACGTTTTGCACGTCGTCGTCGTCGTCAAATTTTTCAATTAGTTTATCCAACTCCGCCCTTTGTTCCGGGCTTACGTCTTTCAGTTCGCCCACCGGAATACGTTCAAAACCGCCGCTTATCAACTCCAGTTGACGCTCTTCAATATACTTCTGGATGGCGCCGTATGCTTCAAATGCGCCGTAAATCATAATTTCATCGCCGTCGGCAAAGGCGTCGTCCACGCCAAAATCGATAAGTTCCAATTCAAGGTTTTCCATATCAAGTCCCGGACGGTTTTTTATTTTGAATACACATTTGCGTTCAAACATAAATTCCACGCTGCCCGACGTGCCTAACGAACCATTGTGTTTATTAAAATAACTGCGGATATTCGCCACCGTCCGCGTGGGATTGTCGGTAGCGGTTTCCACTAAAAACGCAATGCCATGGGGTCCGTAGCCTTCGTACACTACTTCTTTATAATCGTCCTGTCCTTTTTCCACTGCGCGTTTGATAGCCCGCTCGATATTGTCTTTCGGCATATTTTCGGCGCGCGCCGTTTGAATAATCGCACGTAAACGCGGATTGTTTTCCGGGTCGCCGCCGCCGGATTTTGCAGCCATAGTCAATTCCTTGCCCAGCCGCGTAAACACGCGCGACATGTTGCCCCAACGTTTCATCTTCCGCTCCTTGCGGTATTCAAAAGCTCTTCCCATAGATATGAATTAACTTTCAGGATTCAGGCGGGCGATGTATTTATCTATTTCGCGACCTTCCGCCGTGTGGGCATAGTTGATTTTAACCCGTTCATACAACTTTAGCGCATCCGCCGTATTTCCCTGTTCTTCGCTTATCGACGCCGCTTTCATCAGGTAGCGCGCCGCATAATCATTGTCGCGGTAGTTGGCGGCTTTGATAAAATAGCCGTATGCCGACGGCAGGTCGCCGAGTTCTGCATAAGCGTCGCCGATGCAAGCCAACGCGCGGGCAGCAGTGATTTCATCGTTGCCGCCGTATTTTTTCAATGAAGCAATCGCTTCTTCGTATTGCCCCAAATGCAACTGGCAAACGCCGGTATAAAACGGAAGCGATTTGCCGGCGGCGCCGCCGTATTCATCCGCAATCTGGAGGAACCCGTAAGCATTGCCGTCGCCGTGGAGCGCCAGCGCAAATGAATCGGCGCGGAAATATTGTTCGGCAAGGTACATTTGCCCCAATGCTTCTTCATGCAAAGGTTTCTTGTAAAGTTCCTGGTAGCCGAGATAGATGGCTGCCGCCAACACCAGCGCGCCTAAGGTATAGAGCAGGATATTCTTGTATTTTTCCAAAAACTGTTCTGCGTTGCTCAATGTTTTTTCCACTTTTTCTTCAGGGTCTGCCTGCGAATGACGATTTGTTTTTGACATAACTTAATGTATTAGTAGGGCGCAAAAGTACAAAATTTTTCGGGTTATACAAAATCAGTTGGCAAAGGTTTCATGGTTTCAGTATGTAAAAGAATGACGGATTAACCGGCGCGCCGGCAACTTTCAACTAAGCCTGCGCCAGCCCCATTTTCAATTCCATCAGTTCACCGGTGACTTTCTCTAATCCGGTAGAGGCGGGCTCTTTGATGTAGGTTACATTCGAAACAGGAGCATGTACGTCATTAGGATCGATGACGTATTTCGGCACGTGTGGCGGTACATAGTGGAGTAATCCGGCGGCGGGGTAAACCACCAGCGAAGTGCCTACCACAATATAGTAATCGGCGGCTGCGCTTATCCGTGCAGCCTCTTCTATCAACGGCACTGCTTCGCCGAACCACACAATATGCGGGCGCAAGGGCGCGCCTTGCGGGTCGGTCATCTGCCCGGTGAGTTCCCAACCGTCGATGTCTACAATATATTCCGGATTGACGGTACTGCGCGCTTTTTTAAGTTCCCCGTGCAAATGCAGTACTTTCGTTGAGCCGGCGCGTTCGTGCAAATCATCGACGTTTTGTGTGATAATATGTACATCATAGGCTTGTTCCAGCCGCGCCAGTGCATAATGTCCTGCGTTCGGCTTTACTTCCGCCAGTTGTTTCCGCCGCTGGTTATAAAATTCCAGTACCAACGGACGGTTGCGCACCCACCCGTCATAAGTGGCGACGTCTTCTATGTGGTATTGTTCCCATAATCCGCCATTGTCGCGGAAAGTGCTAATGCCGCTTTCGGCGCTGACGCCTGCGCCCGATAATACTACTACTTTTTGCATGATATGAGGTAAAAGTGTATGAAAGTTGATGAAGATAGATGAAAATAATGTTTTCGCTCATTTTATATCCTGCCGGGAAGCGGCTACCTGCTTTCACTGGATAAATCGTCGGGATGTTCCCGCCATTGTTTGAGTATTTTCATGTCTTGTGTGGTAATGTATCCGCAAGCCAACGCTTCTTTGATTAGCGTGATATAGTTGGTGAGTGTGTAAAGTATGCAATCGGATTTTTCAAACCGGTGGCGCGAGATATCGAATCCATAGCTGAAGATTGCCGCCATACCCAATACGTCTGCGCCTGCCTTGCGAAGCGTAGCAACGGTTGCAAGGCTACTGCCGCCGGTAGAAATCAAATCTTCGATGACCACTACTTTACTGTTTGCCGGCAAATAACCTTCTATAATGTTTCCCAAGCCGTGTGTTTTCGGTATCGGACGGACATAGATGAACGGTTTTTTCAATACTTCGGCAACTAATGCGCCATACGCAATAGCGCCCGTAGCAACGCCTGCAATGACATCAACCGTCTTAAAATGTTTTTGCACAATGTTTGTTAAACTTTTGTAAATGCGTTTGCGAACATCCGGATACGACAAAGTGATCCGGTTGTCGCAATAAATCGGCGAGCGCCACCCCGACACCCAAACGAAAGGTTTTTCTACGTTCAGTTTAACGGCATTTATTTGTAAAAGTTCGCGGGCAATGATTTTTTCTTTCGAATTCATAGTATCTTTGTAATCTAAATTTGTAAAAAGATGATTAAAATTTTCTTCAACGACCGTATGCTTGCCTTGTCCGACAGTTGGACGGAAAGCGCAGCCGACGCAAATGTTATAGCGCACAAAGTTACGAAAAAATCGGATATCCCGACGCTGGTAACGGCTTTTTTGGAAACGGCGCGGTGGCGTGCCTTGTGGTTAATTTCGGAGGATGTACAAACATTGTTCGAAGACGTGAAAAAGGTATTTACTTACGTGGAAGCGGCAGGCGGCTTGGTGCGCAAGCCCACAGGCGAGGTATTGATGATTTACCGCAATAATCGTTGGGACTTGCCGAAGGGACACCGCGAAGCCAATGAGTCGCCTGAAGAAACCGCCTTGCGTGAAGTGGAGGAAGAATGCGGTATCGCCGACTTGCAGTTATTCCGCCGGATTACGGCTACCTATCATATTTACCGCGACAGTGAACATGCCTTCTTGAAGCGCACCGACTGGTATGCGATGGGCTATGCCGGCACGGCAACGCCGGCGCCCCAAACCGTTGAAGGCATATCCCATGCCGAATGGAAGTCCATAAGCGAACTTCCTGCTATTTTGCCAACGGTATATTGTTCGGTTTACGAAGTATTTTGCGCGGCTTTTGACGGGGATTGCAGTGTAAAGATTTAAAGATTCCGGCTGGCGCCGGTTACAGGCTTTCCGTATTCATAAAATTAAAATTTAAAGTGGAATATTAGAATAAATAACGGGAACATCCCTGTTTTCATATAGCCTCAGATTTAATATGAAAACGTTAAAGTTTTCCAGGTCTTCTACGGAGAATTGACCACTTACGCCGGTATAAGCCGAGTGGGTCGCCGCCGCCGTCAAGATGATTTCCGAAACAGTCAAGAAACCAATACAAAACCAGCCCCAAGATAATAAAATGCCTTGAATTTCCAAAAAAAAGTGGCATTTGCTAGTTGAACTTACCAACTTACCCTGCAATTTTTTTTCAAAAAAATTATACCAACTCAAAAATTATTTGCATCTTTGTCCTACATTTTTAATTCAGTTATGGAAAAAGCATCGTTAATCCGAATTACCGACCTTAAAAAAATCTACATTGTAGGCACGCAGGAAGTCCGCGCGCTGAATGGGGTGTCGCTGGCGATAAGCCAGAATGAATATGTAGCCATCATGGGACCTTCCGGCTCCGGGAAATCTACCTTGATGAATATCTTGGGTTGCCTTGATACGCCTACCTTTGGCAACTATGTGCTCAACGGCACCGACGTGAGCTACATGAACGATAATGCGCTGGCGGAAGTGCGCAACAAAGAAATCGGCTTTGTATTCCAATCGTTCAACCTGCTGCCGCGCTATTCGGCGCTGGACAATGTGGGACTGCCGCTCATCTATGCAGGCATTCCCAAAACCGAACGCCAACAACGCGCCCAAAATGCTTTGCAAAACGTCGATTTACTCAACCGCATGAACCATAAACCTAATGAACTTTCCGGCGGGCAACGCCAACGGGTGGCGGTCGCACGCGCGCTGGTCAATACGCCCTCTATCATATTAGCCGACGAGCCTACCGGCAACCTCGACTCCAAAACGTCGATAGATATTATGAATTTGTTTGAAGACATTTATGCAAAAGGCAATACCATTATTGTGGTTACCCACGAAGAAGAAATTGCACGGCATGCACGGCGCATCATCCGCCTGCGCGATGGCATTATCGAAAGCGATGAAGAAAATCCCAATCCTGCCAAAGGATAAAATCAACGTCTATAAAACACATCTGATGTCTAATGCCTGACGCCTAAAATAAAATGCCCAACATAAAAATATATACCAAAACAGGCGACAAAGGAACAACGGCGTTAATAGGCGGGACACGCGTTTCAAAAGATTCGCCGCAAGTGGAAGCCTATGGCGCGGTGGACGAACTTATTTCGTGGATAGGCGTATTGCGGGCACACAAGGTTTCTGAACCGCAAGCCGTCTTATTGCGCCGCATTCAGGAATGCCTGATGACTTGCGCCGCCTTGCTTGCCGCTGGCGGTAACACCAATAAAAAATTACCGGACATCGCCGTGACCGACATTGGCGCATTGGAAAAGGCTATTGACGCCATGCAAAATAATTTGCCGCCGCTGAAGGCTTTTGTTTTGCCGGCAGCGCCGTCCACAGCGGCGTTCTGCCACGTGGCGCGCAGTGTGTGCCGCCGCGCCGAGCGTTGCGCTGTAACCGTTGCGCATCAATCCACTTTAAACGAAAATGTGCTTACTTACTTAAACCGTTTGTCCGATTTCCTTTTTTCACTTGCCCGCCAACTTTCCGCCGACGCCGGAATGCCTGACGATTATTGGTTACCGGAATAAAGTTATTCACATATATTCCAAGCAACATCTCAATTATTTATATAAATTTATCAACTGCATTTTTGCAGGCGCTATTTGATTATATCGATTTTTTATTATATTTTCGCAATCCCTTAACAGGGAAATTTTTTAAATGTCTAATAAATAAATTATTATCCTATGTATTGGACTCTTGAATTAGCATCCAAATTAGAAGACGCCCCCTGGCCGGCAACAAAAGATGAGTTAATTGACTTTGCAACACGTTCGGGTTCACCATTAGAAGTGATTGAAAATTTACAAGAATTGGAAGACGACGGCGAAATGTACGACAGTATCGAAGATATTTGGCCAGATTACCCCAGTAAAGAAGACTTCTTCTTCAACGAAGAAGAATACTAATTATGAAAATCGTTATCGGCGGCGCCGGCGAAATAGGCAGCCACCTGGCAGAACTACTCAGTAACGAACGGCATCAGATTACGGTCATCGACCATGATGAAACGCGCTTGCGGCATGTGGCGGAAGTGGCGGATTTAATCACGGTAGAAGGCCTGACCACTTCTATTACCACCTTGCAAAAAGCGCAGGTACATAAAGCCGATCTGTATATTGCCGTTAGCCCGGCAGAAGAACAAGACATGAATGTCGTAAGCGCATCGCTGGCAAAACAGTTAGGCGCAAGGAAATCTATTGCACGCATCAATAACGACGAATATTTGCAAGAAGATAACCAGGCGCTGTTTATTGATTTGGGGATTGATTATTTATTTTATCCCGAAAAAATTGCAGCCAGCGAAATCGACAGGCTACTGGAACAGTCCTACACCAACGAAATCATGGAATTTTCCGGCGGAAAATTACAGTTATTAACTTTCAAACTGGAAGAAGGTTCCCCGTTGATTGATAAAAAAATCTCGGAACTGGCGTTGGATGTAACGAAATTACTGTATCGCGTGCTGGCTATATCGCGCAATGGCGAAACGATTATCCCGAACAGCGCTTGCTACTTCCGCTTAAACGACGTGGTTTATATCATCGCCGAACGCGCAGGCATTGACGAAGCCCTCTACCACTCCGGGAAAAAAATTATCGACGTGCATAACGTTATGATACTTGGCGGAACGCGCATGGCGGAAATGATTGCAAAAAAAATTGAACAGCGCGTAACATCCCTCAAATTGATAGAACCCGACCGCGTACGCAGCGAAGAACTGGCGGTATTATTGCCGCACACGCTCATCATCAACGGCGACGTACACAATACCGACTTGCTGGAAGAAGAAGACCTGCGCCACATGGACGCATTCGTAGCCGTGTCGGGAAGTTCCGCAACCAATATCCTGTCATGCGTTATCGCAAAACGGCTGGGCGTGCAAAAAACCATTGCCGAAATTGAAAACCTCGAATATGTCAAATTAGCCGAAAGCCTTGGGATCAATACGGTCATCAATAAAAAAATGATTACCGCCGCCCGCATTTTCCGGTTCACCATGCGGCACCATATACAATCCATAAAATATTTGAGCGGGCTTGACGCCGAGTTGATGGAATTTATCGTGAAGCCCGGAAGCGTTATTACCAAAGGGAAAATACGCGATATTGATTTCCCGAAAGACGCCATTATTGGCGGCATCGTGCGCGGCAACACCAGCTCCATTGCCATTGGCGACAGCCAGATTCAAGCATACGACCGCGTAACGGTACTCGCGCTGCCAACTTCCATCAATAAAGTAAACCGCTTTTTTGAATAAATTGTGAAGATGTGAAGATGTGAAGATGTGATGATGTGGAGATGTGAAGATGTGGAGATGCGGCTAATTTTTTAATGTGGTTAATTGTTTTTATGGTTTTAGCCATGTAAAATTCCTACTTTTCAATTGTTTTTATGGTTTCATCCATGTAAAATTTCTACTTTCCGATTATTTTTATGATTTTTTCTTTTTTTATTTCTAACTTATAGTTCACGATTAGGCATTTACCTGATTGCGTCGCAAAGAATTTTTAAACTAACAAAAAAAATTGAAATCATGACGCTGGAATATTTTTCTTTCATAAATCAAAAATATTTCCCCTATTTATATAGTCTTTTATACCTGCTTTTATGGAAAAAGGATTGTTCATAACGCGGATATTCCGTTTTTACCGGGACGGATTCCGGAACATTAAGAATGAAATCTTTAAATTTCTTGTTCCTGTAAAATTTCCCATTCATACATTGCCTGTTCGAGCGCTCTTTTTTCCCGCTCATAGCGTTGGAAAAAGTCGTCATTGAGGTGTTGCACTTCCGGTTGGGCTAATTGGGCATCCATTGCGGCAATGGTTTGTTCGTGCTGTTGAATGCGCGTTTCGATTTTTTTTATTTCGGTTTTTAATTTCCGCTGTTGGCGTTCCTGCGCTTTTTTTTCTTCGTAACTTTTTGCCGATTCTTTCGGCGTAGCGGCTGCGGGCGTTTCCGGCGCGGCTTTGCGTTCAATTTCTTTCAAATTTTCTATTTTGCGGCGTTGCAGGAAATCATTGATGCCGCCCAAATATTCTTTCACGCGCCCGTCGCGGAATTCATAGACTTTAGACGCCAGACCGTCCAAAAATTCGCGGTCGTGCGACACTACCAGCAGCGTGCCGTCATAATTCATCAGGGCGTTTTTCAGCACGTCTTTCGAGCGCATGTCCATGTGGTTGGTGGGTTCGTCGAGGGCAAGGAAATTGCAGGGTTGCAGCATCAGTTTCGCCATGGCAAGGCGCGACCGTTCGCCGCCGCTCAAGACCTGCACTTTCTTGTCCACGTCGTCGCCGCGGAAGAGGAACGCGCCCAGTATATCGCGCAGTTTGGTGCGGATGTTGCCTGTCGCCACTTTGTCGAGCGTTTCGAAGACGGTGATTTTATTGTCCATTATCTCGTCCTGGTTCTGCGCGTAGTAGCCGATATGCACATTGTGCCCGGTGTTGATTTTGCCCGTTTCACAGGACAGATTTCCGGTTATCATGCGCAGCATCGTGGTTTTTCCTTCGCCGTTGCGCCCGACAAAAGCGACTTTTTCGCCACGTTCAATCGTAATATTTGCGCCGGAAAAGACCGTTTGCCCGCCGTAGCGTTTGCCGGCGTCCTTCACCGTAAGCGCCACCTGCCCCGAGCGCGGCGCGGGCGGGAATTTGATGTGCAGCGCGCGGGTATCTTCATCGTCAATCTCAATGCGCTCCACCTTTTCCAGTTGTTTGATGCGCGACTGCACCTGGTTGGATTTGGTCGCCTTGTAGCGGAAACGTTCAATAAATTCTTCGGTTTTTTCAATCATACGCTGCTGGTTTTCGTAGGCGGCCAATTGTTGTTCGCGCCGCTCGCGCCGCAACGCCACGTATTTGGAATAATTCACTTTATAGTCGTATGCCTTTCCCAGCAACAGTTCTATGGTACGGTTGGTCACATTGTCGAGGAATGCGCGGTCGTGCGAAATGAGCGTCAGAGCGCCGTTGTAATCTTTCAAATAATCTTCCAGCCACTGGATAGATTCAATGTCGAGGTGATTGGTCGGTTCGTCGAGCAGGAGCAGTTGGGGGCGTTGCAGCAGGATTTTTGCGAGTTCGATACGCATGCGCCAGCCGCCGCTAAATTCCGACGTGGCGCGCGGGAAGTCGCTACGCTTAAAACCCAATCCCATCAAGGTTTTTTCGGCTTCGCCTTCCTGATTATCGCCGCCGAGCAGGTGGTACTGGTCGCTGGTTTCGTTCAATTGTTCGATTAGCTTATGGTAGCCTTCCGACTCATAGTCGTTGCGGGACGCCAGTTCCTGCATGATACGGTCGATGCGGTTTTGCAATTCATGCAAACAGGCGAAAGCCTGCAAAGTTTCATCCAGTACCGTGCGCCCGCCAGCCACCGCCATTTGTTGCGGCAGGTAGCCAATCGTGTAACCGGCAGGAACAACTACCTGCCCCGCAGCGGGCGTTTGTTTCCCGACTAAAATTTTCAACAGGGTCGATTTTCCCGCGCCATTCTTTCCCACCAGCCCGATGCGGTCGCGCGGGTTAATGGCAAACGATATGTTATCAAACAAAGTGTAACCGCTAAATTCTACAGTAATATTATTTACAGAAACCATCTTTAAGAATTAGGAATCAGGAATTGGCTGGCGCCGGCGCATCATGGCATTCCTTGTGTGAAGTTGAAAAAATAAATATAAATATAAAACGTTTTTTACAAATGTACGAAAAAATTATACATACTGCATTAGCGGAGGGGAAGCTTTTCGTTTTCAACTCAACTTTTTTATGTACTTTTGCACAAAATTTGAAATATGAGCGAAAATAATATCCTGACCAAATTGGAAGGCTTAACCCGGAAGTTTGAAACCGTTGGGGCGCAACTGGGCGAACCCGGCGCGCTGGCTGACATGAAACGCTATGTGTCGCTGAACAAGGAATACCGCGAGCTGGAACCGATTGTGGCCATCACCGCCACCTATAAAAAAGCATTAACCGATTTGGCAAGCGCGAAAACCATTCTTGCAACCGAAAAAGATGCGGAATTGCGCGAGATGGCGAAAGAAGAAGTGGATTCGCTGGAAGCGTCGATTCCGCAAATGGAAGAGAAGATAAAACTGTTGCTGATTCCCGCCGACCCGCAAGACAGCAAGAATGCCATCCTTGAAATTCGCGCTGGCACAGGCGGCGACGAAGCATCCATTTTCGCCGGCGAGTTATTCCGCATGTATGTGAAATTTGCGGAAAAGAAAGGTTGGAAAATCGAAGTAAACAGCAGCTCCGAAGGTACGGTAGGCGGCTACAAGGAAATTATCTGCGAAGTAAAAGGCGCCGGCGTGTACGGCGTGTTGAAATACGAAAGCGGCGTACACCGCGTGCAGCGCGTACCGCAAACCGAAACGCAGGGACGCGTGCATACCTCTGCCGCATCGGTGGCCGTTTTGCCGGAAGCCGACGAGTTCGACGTCGAATTAAATATGAATGACATCCGTAAAGATACTTTTTGCTCTTCCGGACCCGGCGGGCAGTCGGTGAATACCACTTATTCCGCTATCCGCTTAACGCATATCCCGACGGGTATCGTAGTACAGTGCCAGGATGAAAAATCGCAATTGAAGAATTTCGACAAAGCCCTGGTGGAACTGCGCACGCGCTTGTATAATATGGAATACGAAAAATACCTGAACGAGATTTCAAATAAACGCAAAACAATGGTTTCTACCGGCGACCGTTCGGCAAAAATCCGCACCTACAATTATCCGCAAAGCCGCGTAACCGACCACCGCATTAACTACACGATGTATAATTTACCTGTCTTTATGGATGGCGATATCCAGGAAGTCATCGACCAGTTGCAGGTAGCCGAAAATGCCGAACGCTTGAAAGAAAGCGAGGAATAATTAAAGATTACGTACCGCCTGCGGCGCCGGCGCCCGCCATTGGGATAGCAACACGCCGGCAATGACCACCGCCATACCGGCAGCCTGATGCCATGCAATTACTTCGCGTCCGGTGAGCACAACCGTGATAGTAGCAACTACCGGAACCAACGCTGTGAACATGTTGGAACGGGTAACGCCAATTTTCTTCGCGGAATAAACAAACAGCACAAACGCCAGCGCCGATACAAATACCGTTAACATGGCAAGCGGATAAAGCGTATCGAAGTTCCACCGGACAGCCGCCAGCGCTTGCCGTTCAAAACCCCACGCCAGCGGAAGAAAATACAGCGTGCCGATAAATCCCTGGAAAGTTACAATCGTGAATGGGGAATAATTTGTAAGCTTCCGTATCACTACGGCATAACCGGCGGTAGCGATAGCCGCCATAAAGAACAGGATAATTCCGGACAGCGGCACCTGCAAAGTCAAATCGCTGTTGAACATCACCAGCGCCACGCCCGGCAAGGTTATCAACATACCGGCGATATTTATCCATGTAGAACGCTCCTTGTAAAAAATAAAACAGGCGGCCATGGTAAATAACGGGATAGTCGTAATAATAATAGACCCCAGCGACGGCGACTGCGTAATGCGCAGCCCGTTGGTTTCGCCGATAAAATAAATAAACGGTTCAAACAGCGCCAGCAGGAAAAACCATTTCAGGTCGCGCCGTTTCGGTAGCTGGAAACGTTTCGCCGCAACCAAACACACGAGTAATAACACGCCGGAGAAAAACAACCGGCATAATATCAAACTTTGCGGCGGGAAATCCCGGAAAGTCAATAACTGCTCCGACCAGACGAATGACAGTCCAAAGAGCGACATGGTAATGACAATGGCGGCGTAAGGTTTTATAAGGCTTTTCATGCGGTAAAAAGTAATCGTTGACCTTTGGCGGCGTCGTTGATTTCGCCGTTGGCGAACACTAACGCGCCGTTGATAAAAGTGTGGGTAACCTGTGTATGTACAATCGTTCCGGCATAGGGCGTCCAGCCGCATTTCGACAGCACGGTGGCGTCCGTGATACGCCATTCCCTGTCCGGATGCACTAACGCCAAATCGGCATAATAGCCTTCGCGGATAAAGCCGCGCCGGGCTATTTTGAATAACCTTGCCGGCGCATGGCACATACGTTCCACTACCATTTCAGGCGTAAAGATTTTTTCGCGGCACAGTTCCAGCATCAACGGCAGCGAATATTGCACCGCCGGCATGCCCGCCGGCGCCTGCAAATAGGATTGCCGCTTTTCGTGGCGCGTATGCGGTGCGTGATCGGTAGCGATGGTTGTGATACATCCGCTGTCCACCGCCCGGCGCAATGCCTCGCGGTCGGCAGCGGTTTTGACGGCAGGATTGCATTTCACAAAATTCTGCCCATGCGCGTAGGCTGTATCGTCAAACCACAAATGCGGTACGCAGGCTTCAGCCGTAACGGCGTCGCCCGGCGAGAACAACGCACATTCGCCGGCAGTAGTTACATGCAATACATGCACCGCTGCCCGGTATTTCAACGCCAATTTCATCACCCGTTCGGTACTGCGCAGGCAAGCCTCCGCCGTCCGGATGTATGGATGTATTGCAGCTTGCAATGCCTCGCCGTAGCGCGCCACAAGGGCGTCCCGGTTGCGCCGGATGAGCTGGTCGTCTTCAGAATGCACCGCCGTCAATACGGGCGATTCGGCAAAAATAGCCGCTATAGTTGTTTCATTATCCACCAACATATTTCCGGTGGACGAACCTAAAAACAATTTCACACCGCCTACTTCCGCCGGCTTGATACGCTTTATCTCGTCAAGATTGTCGTTGGTCGCGCCCAAATAAAACGAATAATTCAACAACGATGTGACGGCGGCGCGGCGGCATTTTTCTTCCAGTAATTCCAGCGTCGTAGTGGCGGGCGTGTTATTAGGCATGTCGATAAACGAAGTAACGCCGCCGGCTGCTGCTGCACGCGTTTCCGAAGCAACGTCGGCTTTATGCGTTGCGCCGGGTTCGCGGAAATGCACATGCGTATCAATCACGCCGGGCAGCAGCCATTGCCTGGTAGCGTCAATCACCGTAGCGCCAGCAGGGATTCCGGGCGATTCCGTTGCCGGGTAAATACGTTGAATAATGCCGTCGCTAACAAAAAGGCTACCTTGTACAGACAGCCCCTCGTTAATAATTGTTGCATTTCGTATAAAAAAAGACATGTTTCAGTTAAGCGTTAAGAGCGCTGGCGCCGGATGATTGTTTTACCCTGCGGAAGCGCAGTTTCAGCACGCCTGTCAAGGCTTCGTTGAAGATACCGCCGCTCATTTTGGACGAACCTTCCTTGCGGTCGATAAAAATAATCGGCACTTCCTTTATTGTAAACCCTAATTTATAGGCAAGGTATTTCATTTCGATTTGGAAGCCGTAGCCTTTCATGCGGATGCGACCTAATGGAATATGTTGCAGCACGCGGCGGCGGTAGCACACAAAGCCGGCGGTCGTATCATGCACGTTCATGCCGGTAGCCAGCCGTACGTATTTTGAAGCGAAGTACGACATCAGCACGCGACCAAGCGGCCAGTTTACCACGCTCACGCCATTCGAATAACGCGACCCGATAACCACATCCGCGCCGCCGGCACAAGCGTCATGCAAGCGCGGCAGGTCGTCGGGGTTATGCGAAAAATCGGCGTCCATTTCGATGATGTATTCATATTCATGAGCCAATGCCCAGTGAAATCCGGCTATATAAGCAGTCCCCAAGCCCAATTTGCCGGCGCGTTCCATCAAATGCAACTGTTCCGGAAATTCCTTTTGCAGTTGCTTAACGATAGCCGCCGTGCCATCGGGGGAGTGGTCGTCAATGACAAGTACATGAAAGCCGCCGGGCAAAGAAAAAACCTTGCGCAGGATTTTCTCCGCATTTTCACACTCATTGTACATGGGGATAATAACTAATATATCTGTCATATTTTCTAAAAATATGGCTACAAAGATACAATTTATTTGCAATTGTTTTGCATCGCAAAGGCGACCGGGCAGAGGACGCGGGAATGCTACGCACCGTCATTGCAAACGGCAAGGAACCAGCCGTAAAATTTACCGCTTGCGATTTAATTTTGAGCGTTTGTAATTCCGGGCGTTTTTTATGGACTTAGCGCATCGGTATACCGGAAGTCGAGAATATCGTAGATATATTCCAGCGCAGTAGCGGCGCGGCTTTCGGGATTTAATTCCAGCGCTTTTTTGTAGGCGTTAATCGCATCGCCCCACTGTTGTTGCTGTTGGCAGATTTTGCCCAATTGATAATAATCTTCTGCTGTTTTCATAATTCATAGACTTTTAGAATATGGACGTTAATGATGCTAAGTTATACCAGTCCTGCAAATCCCATGAAAGCCAGGGCGAGGATGCCGGCGGTAATCAGCGCAATTGGCGCGCCCCTGAAGGCTTTCGGCGTTTCCGCCAAATCCAGTTGTTCGCGGATGCCGGCAAAAAGCGTCATCGCCAAGCCGAAGCCGGCGGCGTATGCTACGGCTATCACCACGCTTTGCGCTAAATTCAGGTAGTGCGACGCTCCGAGAAACGTGAACTCCTTGTTCACAACCAGAATTGCCACGCCCAACACGGCGCAGTTGGTGGTAATCAACGGCAGGAAAATACCCAATGCCTGATACAATGCCGGACTTATTTTTTTCAGGATAATCTCGACCATTTGCACCAATGCCGCAATAACCAGAATGAAGCCGACCGTTTGCATAAATTCGATATGCAGCGGCACGAGCACGTAGTATTGCAACAAGTAAGTAAACAGCGTGGCAATAGCCATGACAAACATCACGGCGCCCGACATGCCTATAGACGTACTCACCTTGCTGGACACGCCCAGAAAGGGGCATACGCCCAAAAACTGCGCCAGCAAAATATTATTGACGAAAACGGCAGAGATGATAATAAGAATGTATTCCATACTGATTTCTAATTTCTAATTGATAGCACGCTTAATTATTAGTTCTTAATTTTATTAAACAGTACCAGCAAATAGCCCAAGACGATGAAAGCGCCGGGAGCCAGTACAAATACCGTAATGCCGCCGGAGGGCAGGAGCGGGTAACCGAACAATGCGCCGCTGCCCAGCAGTTCCCGCACCGCGCCAATAACCGTCAGCGAGAGGGTAAAACCCAACCCGGCGCCAATGCCGTCAAGAGCGGAAGCAGCGATGCTGTTTTTAGCGGCGAAAGCTTCGGCGCGTCCCAGCACAATACAGTTGACGACGATGAGCGGAATAAATAAACCCAATGCCTCATACAGCGCAGGCGTATAAGCCTGCATCAACAATTGCAATATGGTAACGAATGCCGCGATGATGACAATATAAGCGGGGATACGCACTTTACCGGGAATTTGCGCCGCCACCGCCGCTATCGCCATATTGGAGAGGATAAGCACAAATAGCGTTGCCAGTCCCATACCCATGCCGTTCATTGCCGAAGTGGTTGTTCCCAGCGTAGGACACATCCCAAGCAGCAACACGAACGTGGGATTTTCCTTTAAAATACCTTTAGTAATAAGCCTCCAATTCATAATTCATAATCTTTAAATTTACTGCCACTGCCCACTGCTAATAGCTTTATATGCGCGTTCCACCGCATCGCAGAAAGCGCGGGAACTGATAGTGGAAGCGGTAATGGCGTCCACATCGCCGCCGTCTTTCTTGACGGCGAGTTGGAAGTTGTCCGGGTGTTTTCCCTCGAACTGGACGCTGAAATTACTTTTGCTCCTGTCGATTTTATCGCCAAGTCCGGGCGTTTCGGCATGGGAGATGACGGCGGTGTTATAAATCGTTCCGTCGGGCAGGAAACCCACCATGAGCGTGATCAGCCCGCTAAAACCTTTGGTAGTCGCCGTTTCTACGGCTATGCCCACCAGTGCGCCGTCTTTCTTCGCAGGAAACAGGCGGAGCGTCCTGCCGTCAACAGGCACTTCCCTGACTTCGTCCGACGGGTTATTGTCGAAGGGCGGCGTTACTTCCGCTATCGCTTTGTTGATTTTTGCAAGGCGCGCCGCTTCAATCGGCTTTCCGGTGAACACATACACCGCACCCAATGTAGCGGCGGCAACGAACGTAATTACCAGCAATGCGACAACCATGTTTTTTAACGACGATGCTTTAGCCATGTTTCACCTCCTTGCCGTAGCGTTTGGGTTTCGTGTATTTATTGATGAGCGGCACGGCGGCGTTCATAATAAGAATGGCAAACGAAATACCTTCGGGATAGCTGCCGAAAACGCGGATGAGCATCGTCAGCATTCCAATGCCCACGCCGAAAATAACCATTCCTTTCGGATGCATCGGCGAGGTTACATAGTCAGTAGCCATGAACACGGCGCCCAATAACACGCCGCCGGTAAGCAAATGAAACAGCGGGTCGATGAAGCGTCCGGGATTCGCCCACCATAAAATGCCGCCGAACACCGCAACGGTCGCCAGTATCGTTACCGGGATATGGGGACGTATCACACGGCGAAAAAGCAGCCACGCAAAGCCCGCCAACAGCGCGAGGGCAGATACTTCGCCAGCGGAACCGCCTATGCGCCCGAACAGCAGTTCAAGGTAAGTAAAATCGGCTTTGTCAAAAATTTGTTCCACCGTAAGACCATTGCTTAGTCCTTCTTTCAGCACAGCCAGCGGCGTAGCGCCGGTAACGGCGTCGGTAACGGCAAAACCGCGCGGAAGCGTCCAGTGGGTCATCTGCACAGGAAATGAAATCAGCAGGAAGACGCGCCCAACCAGCGCCGGGTTGAAAGGGTTTTTGCCTATGCCGCCAAAGCTCATTTTGGCAATGCCGATAGCCACGATACTTCCAATAACTACCAGCCACCATGGCGCGCTTCCCGGCAGGTTCATCGCCAGCAGCAAGCCGGTAACCACCGCCGACAGGTCGCTTATTTGCGGCGGCGTACGCAGCAGGAATTTCTGAATCGCCCATTCCAGCGCCACGCAAGAGATGATAGATACCGCTGCTACCCGCAAGGCGTCCCACCCGAAAAAATAAACCGATGCGGCAAATGCCGGCAGCAATGCTATGATCACATCACGCATCAGGCGGTGCGTCGTGTCGCTGCTGTGCGCGTGCGGCGCAGGGGAAATTAAAAGCAGCCTGCGTTCCCCGTTTTCCGCAGGGGGAACGGCAGGCGGCGTATGGTTTGTATTATTCATATCTTGATAGCTGTTACTAAAATTTTGCTCATAAGTTATAATTCCATGTTTTATTGTTTTAACCCCTGACTCGTAACTTCCCCATGCGGATATAGTCAAGCAGGGGAATATACGCCGGGCAGGAATACAGGCAACAGCCGCATTCGATACAATCATACACCCTGTTTGCTTTCAGTTCGCCGTGCATGCCGCGCTGCGCAAGCTTTACCAGCAGGTAAGGCTCGAGTCCCATGGGGCATGCCTTCACGCATTTTGCGCAACGGATACAGTTCGACGCTTCCTTGCGCCGCGCTTCCCGGAAGGGAATGAACAGCAGGGCGGAAGTTACTTTCGTTGTTGGCGCTTCCAAGTTCACTACGGCTTTGCCCATCATGGGACCGCCGCACACGATTTTCCCCGTGTCGCCGGGGACGCCGCCAGCCAACGCCGCCAGCTTCGACAACGGCGTGCCGACGCGCGCCAGCACGTTAATTTGGCGCGGCAACGATTTTCCGGTAACGGTAATACTGTTTTCAATTAACGGTTTATTCTTCTGTACCGCCTCGTACGCCGCCAGCGCCGTGCCGATGTTCTGAATCACTACCCCCACGTCCACCGGCAAGCCCATTGACGGCACTTGGCGGCGTACAACGGCGTCAATCAACTGCTTCTCGCCGCCCTGCGGGTAACGCTTCTTCAGCCGGACTACCTGCAAACCGTACCCGTTTTCCTGTATAATATGTTGCAGGCGCCGGATAGCGTCGGGTTTGTTGGATTCGATACCGATAAAGGCTTTCGACGCATGCAGGGCTTTTTTCAACAACAATGCGCCGATGAGCGCCTGCTCGCCAAACTCCAGCATCACGCGATGGTCGGACGTCAGGAAAGGCTCGCATTCGGCTGCGTTGATAATAAGGATTTCGGCTTTTTTCCCCGCCGGCGGCGACAGCTTTACATGCGTCGGGAACGCCGCGCCTCCCAGTCCGACAATGCCCGCATCGGCAATTTTCCGGATGATAACGGTGCTGTCCGTCGGCAGTTCGCGCACGATGTCCGGGCTGCGGTCAATCGTTTCCAGCCATTCATCGCCTTCCACCCGGATGACAACCGCCGGCTGCCTGCGTCCCGCTATATCGGCTGCCGGCTCTATGGCAAGCACCGTTCCCGACACGGGCGCATGAATATTTGCCGACACAAATCCGCCGGCTTTCGCTATCAACTGGCCGGTTTTCACCCGCTCGCCTTTGGACACTACAGCCGCTGCCGGAGCGCCGATGTGCTGGTCCAGAAAAACCGTCGCCGTTCCTTCCGGCGGCAGCGTTTGCAGGGGACTGCCCGCCGCCAGCTTGTTATCGTCCGGATGAATGCCGCCGACTGTGAAAGTGCGAAGCCTTCCCTTCCTGAAAACCGCGCAGCGGTTAGCGTGAGAATTGTTTATAATCATAATATTTTTAATCAATGAACAGGGAATAATGCGGGAATAAGCCGGAATGTCCGGAGAATATTACAGGACTTCCGGAGAGTCCTCCGGGACTTCCGGAGAGTGTTCCGGGACTTCCGGAGGGTGTTCCGGGACTTCCGGAGAGTGTTCCGGGACTTCCGGAGAGTGTTCCGGGACTTTCGGAGAGTGTTCCGGGACTTCCGGAGAGTGTTCCGGGACTTCC
>JAITKG010000126.1 GCA_031278495.1 Prevotellaceae bacterium
CGCTTATTACAGGTCGATAGGACATATCGAAACAGGATATACCATTGTATTCTCTTTTTGCGCCATTGCCTATTTGATGGCATGGTGCATTATGAAATCGCTCGTACCCAAATTTAAACGGATAACAATATAAAAACTTTAATTTATAAACTTAACAAAAAAAACTATGAGCAATCAAAACTACAATGTTACTTACGTTACCGGGATAACGTTGGTCGCCACTATTGGTGGATTACTTTTCGGATACGACACTGCCGTTATATCCGGCGCGGAAAAATCCCTGGAAATTTATTTTTCGTCGCTATCTTTAAGTTCGTTCGTGCATGGGGCGACTGTTTCGAGCGCACTTATCGGTTGTATTATCGGCGGGGCGTTGTCAGGGATATTTTCTTCCCGGTTGGGACGTAAAAGGTCATTACTGCTGGCGTCCGTTTTATTTTTCCTGTCGGCATTGGGTTCTGCCTATCCCGAAACCTTGTTCTTCACCAAAGACCAGCCGACCATAGGATTATTGATGACGTTTAACCTCTACCGTATCATCGGCGGCGTCGGCGTAGGGCTGGCGTCGGCTATCTGCCCCATGTATATTGGGGAAATTGCCCCCGCTAAAATACGCGGACGATTGGTTTCTTTCAACCAGTTCGCTATTATTTTCGGTATGCTGGTCGTGTATTTTGTGAATTGGGGTATTGCCAACGGGCAAACAATTACCTGGATAAACGACATCGGATGGCGGTATATGTTCGGCTCGGAAGCCATTCCTGCCGCCCTGTTCGGCTTGTTACTCCTGACCGCCCCCGAAACGCCGCGCTACCTTGCCATGACCAACCGGTATGAAAAAGCGTTGGACGTACTGGCGCGGATAAACAGTTCGAAAGAACAGGCATTAAACATCCTGAATGAAATCAAAACCTCGCTCACCGCTACCGCCGGAAGCAATGCAAAACTGTTTTCGTATGGTAAAATAGTTATCATCATTGGCATTTTACTATCCGTGTTCCAGCAATTCGTGGGCATTAACGTGGCGTTGTACTACGCCCCGCGCATTTTTGAAAGTATGGGGGCGGCAAAAGACGCGTCGCTTTTGCAGACAATAGTTATGGGGCTGGTGAATGTCATCTTCACCGTCCTTGCCATTATGACGGTCGATAAATGGGGACGAAAACCATTGCTGATTTCCGGTTCTATCGGTATGGCTGTAGGCATGTTTGCCATTGCTACGCTGGCGTTCTTCGATGTAATTGGTATCAGTACGCTGGTGTTTATTATTATCTACACCGCCTCGTTTATGATGTCGTGGGGACCGATTTGTTGGGTATTGATTGCCGAAATATTCCCGAACAAAATACGCGGGCAAGCGGTAGCTATTGCCGTTGCGGCGCAGTGGGCAGCCAATTACCTTATATCGTCCACCTACCCGCCGATGATGGAATACAGCGGCGCCATGACCTATGGCTTTTATGGTTTAATGGCTGTGCTTTCCGCATTATTTGTATGGAAAATGGTACCCGAAACCAAAGGAAAATCTTTGGAAGAAATGGAAAACGTGTGGAAACATTAAATCTATAACTGTTTTCAGAATCCCAGAATTTTCAGCATGGATTTATAGGTTTGTTCCTTGCTGAAAAGTTTGGTGATATATTCGCCGTCTTCGTCGCGGGTAATAATAATGTGTTTCGGTCCCGGTTGGAGGCAGTGTTGCAGCCCGCCGGTGCCGCCGATAGAATCCTGGTACGCGCCGGTATGGAAGAATCCAATGTATTGCGGCGTTTCATCGTGGGGGAATATTTTGGGTAAGAAAATAGCGTTGGCGTGCGATTCGGCGTTATAATAATCTTGGCTGTCGCACGTCAGCCCGCCGAGGAACACGCGGTGGTATTCGCGCTGCCAATTATTCACGGGCAACAGGATAAAGCGTTGCTTAATAGCCCACGTGTCGGGCAAGGTCGTCATAAAAGAACTGTCAATCATGTACCAGCGTTCGCGGTCGTTCTGTTGCTTTTGTCCCAATATTTGATAAATAATCGCGCCGCTTTCGCCTACGGTGAAACTTCCAAATTCGCTAAAAATATTTGGCTCGGCTACTCCGTGTTGATTACATATACTCTTTATTTGTGCAATAATCTCTTCCGCCATATACTCGAAATCATAATCAAAAGCCATCGAATTTTTAATTGGGAAGCCGCCCCCGATGTTCAGGGAATCCAATTCGGGGCATATTTTTTTGAGGCTGCAATACACGCTGACGCACTTGGAAAGTTCATTCCAGTAATACGAATTATCGCGGATACCGGTGTTAATAAAGAAGTGCAGCATCTTCAATGAAAATTGTTCGTCTTTGGCAATTTTATCCTTGTAAAACGACAAAATATCGCTATACCTGATGCCCAACCGGGAGGTATAAAAGTCGAATTTAGGTTCTTCCTCTGCGGCAATCCGGATGCCCAGCTTACACGGTTGGGTAACGTGTTTGCGCAACAGGTCTAATTCCGCCATATTGTCAAGCACCGGGATAGTATTCTCCCACCCGTTGTTTATCAACCCTGCAATGTTTTCAAGATACAGGTCTTTTTTGAATCCGTTACAGACAATGTAGCGGTCTTTTGCCACCAGCCCCTGCTCGTGGAGGGCGTCAATCAGGTTGATATCGAATGCCGATGACGTTTCGAGGTGAATGTCGTTCCGGAGCGCTTCCTCCAGTACAAAAGCAAAATGGGAACTCTTGGTGCAATAACAGTATGAATAATCGCCTTGGTAATCAACCTTTGCCATAGCCACATTAAACATCCGTTTGGCACGCTGGATTTGCTGGCTTATTTTCGGCAGGTAGCTTATCCGGAGGGGCGTTCCGTATTGCTCAATAAGCTCCATAAGCGGCACGTCGTTAAAGTGTAATTCATTATCCACAGTCTTAAATTCTTCTTGCGGAAACTCAAAACTTTGTTCAATTAAGTCAATATATTTATTCTTCATGACAGAATGTAATTTAGTTACTTTATAAAAAAAACGGCAATGTAGTTACGCCGGATGTGAAAAACGAATGCAAAAGTACAAAAATAATTCCGGAAATAGCTACATCCAGTAACTATTTTTTTTCAAAGTTTGAGGCTTTAGCCCGAAAGTTTGGGGCTATTGTAAACGATCGTTACATGTCTATTCGTTCCTTTACCGGCGGTAATTGTGCAACAAAAACTTCGTACGTTTGCGCCGGAAGAAAATGTAAATCGCAACAACATTTTAGTAACCCCGCAAGCTACTTGAAAATGTTGCTGTGAAAGGTTTGTAATGCTTGCACGATGAAACCCAAAGTAGAATAAGGCATAGCGTTGTTAGGAAGCAGTATTTTTTTGCTTCCAATTCTTTCTATAATTTTGGATAAAAATTATAGTTGGCGGAAACAACGAACACGACCGCCGACGTGCGTGCATATATTCAAGTTACAGAATGCTTGAAATGTGCTTGTACTTTGATCACTGACCACATAATCCCATCTGTCAACATTGCACCCAACCCAGCTCATGCAATCCGGGCTTGTTTCAAACAACCAATACGTTCCTACCGTAATAGGTGCACCGTATTCGTCGGAGCCTGTTTTAGCGAATGTTGCCCATCGAGCACACATTTGCGATAGCGTCGGCAGGAGCCATCCGGTCGGGCAAGCAGGGCGATCCTGCGGATCATAATAGCGTTTTCCACTGCAAGTTCCTACACTTTTAGCTGCCACATTCAAATCATCTGCAAACCACCAATTAGCATCTGAAAATTGCGTAATGCGGTAAATTTGATTATCGCGGCTGTCTTTTATATATGCTTCCCAATTCTGTGCACCTGTTGTGCGTTGTTGGCATTTGTGGTTGGGGTCGGCATACCAGTCAGTACCGGTATAGGGACATGCGCCTATAACCTCTTTCAATCCGCCGGGACATTCCGTTTTGTCGGTAATACTTACCGGCACAAAGGTTAAATTTGCTTTCGGCATGGATGGTTGTTTGATTTCGTGGGTTGTTCCATTCGCTTCTTTTAATATGAATGGCGACGTACCTTTAAAATAATAGGTTTGTTCGTCCATAACCATATT